>DAHUYY010000370.1 GCA_027306845.1 Vulcanimicrobiota bacterium
GGCTGCTCGACATTCTCGCCCCGGTTCAGCGTTCCGCTGCTGCTGAAGGGATTGGAGCCGCTCGACGCCCCAGCCGAGCCAGCGGTCGAGCCAGCGGTCGAGCCAGCGGTCGAGCCGGTGCGCCCACGCGCGGTCGACGTTCCCGTGCCGGCCGTCCCGGTAGGGCGCCGCCCGAAGAGCGTTTCGAAGAAGTCAGAGAACCCCGTCGGGTCTGAGAAATCGTATGAGCCCGAGGAACCGCCGCTTGAGGAGCCCGTCGAGGTCCGTGTGCGCGAGAAAGGCGAGCGGGCGCGTGAGGCCGTGGTAGCAGGTCCGAATTGCTCCTGCCAGTTTGGCCCCAACGTGTCGTATTTGCGCCGCTTGTCCGGATCAGAGAGCACCTCGTAGGCCTCGTTGATCTCTTTGAAGCGCGCCTCGGCCTGCTTGTTGCCAGGGTTGACGTCTGGGTGGTACTTGCGCGCGAGCTGACGAAATGACTTCTTGATTTCGTCGGTGCTGGCGCTGCGGGTGACCCCCAGCGTTT
>DAHUYY010000371.1 GCA_027306845.1 Vulcanimicrobiota bacterium
GTGCGTCTGCCCGAGGGACGCGATCTGCCCCTGCCGGCGTACATGAGCGCACACGCTGCCGGTGCGGATCTCTGCGCCGCCGTCGAGACGGCCATCGTGCTGCAGCCCGGTGAGCGCGCCCTCGTTCCAAGCGGCTTTGCAATCGCGTTGCCGCCGGGATTCGAAGCGCAGGTGCGGCCGCGCAGCGGCTTGGCGCACCGCAGCGGAATCACGTGTTTGAACGCGCCGGGGACGATCGACGAAGATTACCGCGGGCCGGTGTGCATCGTGCTCGTCAATCACGGACGTGAGGCGGTGACGATTCGCCGTGGCGATCGCATCGCCCAACTCGTCGTCGCTCCGGTCGCACGCGCCGAGTTCGACCTCGTCGACAGCCTCGACGCGACCGATCGCGGCGCAGGTGGATTCGGTTCGACCGATCGCGCGGCAGCGCAGTGAAGGTCTACGTCGTCGGCAAAGGCGCCGTCGGTTCGTACCTTGGCGACCTGCTCCAGGGGATCGGCGTCGACGTGACCTACGCG
>DAHUYY010000372.1 GCA_027306845.1 Vulcanimicrobiota bacterium
GCTCCCGCCGTCGCGCCCGCGCGGTTTTTTCATCGACCAGCCCGGCGGACAGGTCGGCGTCGATCGCCATCTGCTTGCCGGGCATCGCATCCAGGCTGAAGCGCGCCGCCACTTCCGCGATGCGCCCCGATCCCTTGGTGATCACGGTGAAGTTCACCACCAGCAGGATCGCGAACACGATCAGGCCGATGACGATGTCGCCCCCAATCAGGAAGCCGCCGAACGACGCCACCACATGCCCCGCCGCCAACGGCCCTTCGTTGCCGTGGGAGAGGATGCGCCGCGTGGTGGCGACGTTGAGCGACAGGCGCAGCAGCGTGGTCAGCAGCAGCAGCGTCGGGAAGCTGGTGAAATCGAGCGGGCGCGTCAGGAACAGCGCCACCATCAGCACCAGCACCGAGGCGGTGATGGACAGCGCCAGCCCGACATCGAGCAGCGCCGGCGGCAGCGGCAGCACGAGCACCGACAGCAGCGCCACCACGCCGAGCGCGAGCCCGATGTCGCTGCCGGGCGCGTA
>DAHUYY010000373.1 GCA_027306845.1 Vulcanimicrobiota bacterium
GGAGCTCTCCGATTGGATCGGCGCGCAGCCGAAGCGCTACCAAACCGTCAACGAAAAAGCGTTGATGCGGGAAGCATGGCTGTCGTCGCCCGACGCCTCCATCGCGAAGTGGACGTCGCCGGTGCTCCTCATCCAAGGCGACGACGACCGCAACGTGCGTTTCCGGCAGATGGTCGATCTCGCCGAACGGCTGCGCGACCGCGGTGTGTATTACCAGGAACTCGTCTTCCCCAACGAAATTCATGACTTCCGCCGGTACGCGACGCTCCTGCGAGCGGATTCGGCGACGTCGGCCTTCCTGGAGAAGTTTCTGCACTAAAGTCGCGAAGGCAGGCACGGCTGCGCGGGCCTGTAGCTCAGCGGTAGAGCGGCCGGCTCATAACTGGTTGCGCGTAGGTTCGAATCCTACCAGGCCCAGAGCGCTATTTGCGCTTGTGCAAGACGATCTGGTTCCCTTCGCTGTCCTCGCCGAACGACATATGACAGACCGGAGACTCGCCTGCGTCCGCAGCCTT
>DAHUYY010000374.1:0-269 GCA_027306845.1 Vulcanimicrobiota bacterium
AGTTCTCCGCAAGCTCAATGCAGATTGGTAAGAGGTAGCCCGTGGACAAGAAGTTGTTTTCCGAGCTTGTCGAGAGCATGACGCAGATGAATGAGATCGCCCGGGGCGAGCGAGCACCCTCCCGGGAATTCCACGTCGAGCCTCTCGCCATCAAGGAGCTGCGCTCCAAGCTCGGCTTGAGCCAGCCAAAGTTCGCCGCCCTGCTGCATGTGGACGTGGGGACGTTGCGCAACTGGGAGCAAGGCCGGCGCGAACCCACCGGACCGGCC
>DAHUYY010000374.1:279-513 GCA_027306845.1 Vulcanimicrobiota bacterium
TGCAACGGTACTGCAACGAAATCGCGATCCAGGATCTACGAGTCGTGAGCAATTTCGCTCAAGTTATTGATTTTATTATGGGGCGTGACGGATTCGAACCGTCGACCAGCGGATTAAAAGTCCGATGCTCTACCGACTGAGCTAACGCCCCAACGGGGTCGCGGCGAGGGTCCCGAAAGGGCCGCCGCAGGGGTGCGGATAATACCCGGATACGCCGATCACTGGTAGCGCGTG
>DAHUYY010000375.1 GCA_027306845.1 Vulcanimicrobiota bacterium
CGCTCGCGGATGGGCCGTGCGTGAGCGTATTCCACTTTGCCTGCGTATGCCATGGACGTGAGTTTTGCAGAGCGGAAGGGCTTCGTCAATCGGCGCTCGCAGCGCAGGGATCTTCGGTCGTTGCGCCCATTTACACTGAAGGAATATGGCGGAAGACAACGAACTTCGATACGACCCGGCTCAGATTGAACCGAAGTGGCAGGAGCGATGGGCCGCGGAGCCGGGGCTGTATGCAGCGGAGCCGGCGGATTGCGGGAAGCCAAAGTACTACGTGCTGGAGATGCTGCCGTATCCGAGCGGGCAGTTGCACATGGGCCATGTGCGGAACTACTCGATTGGCGATGCGCTGGCGCGGCACATGTGGATGCGCGGGTACAACGTGCTGCACCCGATGGGATGGGATGCGTTCGGACTTCCCGCGGAGAATGCCGCGCTCAAGAACCATACGCCACCGCGCGAGTGGACTCTCTCGAATATCGCGGGCATGAAGCGGCAATTTGA
>DAHUYY010000037.1 GCA_027306845.1 Vulcanimicrobiota bacterium
TTCTTACCGGCGGGCGACAAGCCGCGCTACTTGGTCTGTAACTGCGACGAGGCCGAGCCCGGCACGTTCAAAGACCACATGTTGCTCGAGCGCGCACCGCATTTGGTGCTCGAAGGAATATTGCTCGGTGCATACGGCATCGGCTCGCACCACGCATTCATCTACATCCGCGGTGAATTCAAACGCGGTTACGAAATTTTTTCTCGCGCCCTCGAAGCGGCGCGCGCCGCCGGATTGGTCGGCAAGAATCTCTTCGGCACCGGATACGATCTCGAGGTGACGATTCACCGCGGTGCCGGGGCGTATATTTGCGGTGAGGAGACGGCGCTCCTGAATTCGCTTGAAGGCAAGCGCGGCGAGCCACGATTGAAGCCGCCCTTCCCCGCCATTGCCGGCCTCTACGGCATGCCGACGGTGGTCAATAATGTCGAGACGCTCGCATATCTCGTGCCGATTCTGCGCAACGGCGCCGAGTGGTTCGCCGCAGTCGGCACGGAACGCAGCAAAGGCTATAAGATTATCTCGATATCCGGGCACGTGCGAAAGCCCGGCAATTATGAAGTTCCACTCGGAACGACGGTGCGCGAGCTCATCGAGATCGCGGGTGGCCTTCGCGAAGGTCGAACGCTGCGCGCGGTGCAGCCCGGCGGCGGTTCGTCGGCCTGCATCTTCGAGGAGCATCTCGATCTGCCGTACGACTACGAAAACATGACGAAGGCCGGCTCGATGCTCGGCTCGGGAGCGTTCGTCGTCTTCGACGACACGACCGACTTCGTGAAATGTGCTTTCAATCTCGTACGCTTCTTCGCGCACGAATCGTGCGGGCAGTGCACGCCGTGCCGTGAAGGCGGGCACTGGCTAGAAACGGTGCTACACCGCTTTGTCGAAGGGCGCGGCTTAGCGAGCGACCTGGTGATGATGCGTCGCGTTTCGTCGACGATTACGGGGCTCAACCTCTGTGCTCTCGGCGATTCGATCGAACCTTTCCTGAAATCCGTACTCCAGCGCTTCCCCGAACAGTTTGAAGCGCGCGTTCTCCGAGAGGTCGCTTCTGCATGAGTTCAGCCCCGGCGACGAGCGATCTCGTCAGTCTTACGATCGACGGCGTTCCCTTGCAAGTGCGCAAGGGGACGCTCCTTGTCGAAGCTGCAAAGATGGTGAAGCAAGAGATTCCCGTCTATTGCTATCACACAAAACTCGGCCCGGCCGGGCTCTGCCGCGTCTGTTTGGTCGAAGTCGAAGGCACGCCGAAACTGCAGATCGGTTGCAACACACCGGTCGCCGAGGGAATGGTCGTGCGCACGCGCGGCGAGAGCGTCGAAAAAGGACGCGCCATGGTGCTGGAGTTGTTGCTCGTCAATCATCCGCTCGATTGTCCGATCTGCGATAAGGGCGGCGAATGCGATTTACAGGATTACGCAATTTCCTACGGTCGGGGCAGCAGCGATCTCGCCGATCCGAAGACGAGTAAGCCGAAAGCGGTCGACCTCGGGCCGACGATCGTGCTCGACGAGGAGCGTTGCGTCGTCTGTCAGCGCTGCGTTCGCTTCGACGATCTCATCGCCGGCGAGCGGCAACTCGTGCTCAAAGATCGCGGCCATCGCGACATGATCGCGACGGCGACCGGCGAGCCCTATCGCCATAATTTTACCGGCAACGTCACCGAACTTTGCCCGGTCGGTGCATTAACCTCGAAGACCTATCGTTTCAAATCGCGCCCCTGGGATCTTCAGCGCACGGAGACGAGCTGTACGCAGTGCGCGGTTGGTTGTCGCATGAATGTCGACGTGCGACACGGCAACATTTTACGGACGATGTCGGTGGAGGGCGACGACGCCGTCTCCGATTGGTGGCTCTGCGACCGAGGACGATATAACATCGGGTATATCGATTCTCCCGAACGCATCAAGCAGCCGTTATTGCGACGCGACGGAACCTTCGTGCAGATCGGTTGGGACGATGCATTCGCGCTGTGGGCGAAAGCGATCCGCTCGGCGCTTGAGGCCGGCGGCCCGGAACGCGTCGCTGCGATCGGCGGCGGACGACTCACCAACGAAGAAGCCTATCTCCTCGCACGCACGATGCGCTCGCTCGGAGTGAAAAACCTCGATTGGCGTGCCGGCCGGCAGCGGCAAGCGACGCCGGGAAGTGCGGGCGGCACGCTGCTCGATCTCGAGCGAGCCGGCGCGATCGTCACGATCGGCGAATCGCCCGCCGAACTCGCGCCGGTCATGGATCTGCGCGTGCGCAAGGCCGTCCGTCACGGCGCGCGATTGATCCGCGTTGCCGCGCACGAAGCACCGCCCTCGATGCCGTTCCAGGATGTCGCCGACGTGGCGGCGGCGGCAGCGGCGATTCCGGCGAACGTTACACGCGTCGCGTTACTCTGGGACGGGGTCGACAGCGCGCTCGCGCGCGCGGCGTTCGCCGCGCTCGATCGCGAGGGACGAACGCTGCTCACGTATATTGCAGGCGAACAGGGGAATGCGCGCGGCGCAGAGGCGATGGGCATGCTCCCATTCGCCGGCCCCGGCTATCACGTCGCCGACACCGGGCGTGATTTCGAGGCTATCTGCAACGCGGCGCTTGCGGGAGATATCGAGACGCTGGCGATGTTCGGTGCAAACCCGGTGCGCAATGCCGCCGATGGCGCGCGCGTGCGCGAGGCGCTGCAAGCGGTTCCGTTCCTCGTCGTCACCGAGCTCTTCATGACGGAGACGGCTCGACTCGCCTCCTTAGTTCTTCCCGCCGCAGGGGCTTTCGAGAAGAGCGGTAGTATGGTGAATCTTGCGGGCGACGTGCTGCCCACCGCGGCTGCACTCGCTCCCCCCGACGGCGTCCTCAGCGATTTCGAGATCGTCGCCGGTCTCGCGCGCGCCCTGGAGATCGAACTCCCCGATTCCGATGAGATCGACCGTGCAACGATCGCCGCTGCGGCAGCGCTGCCGGTCGGCATCGCCTTCGGTGACGAACGATTTGCCGGCGCCGCGAAAAAAGATCTCTCCGGCGAGGGGTTGCGCGCGCACGTTCTGCACCACGCGTTCGTCGGGGGCGGAACGCTGGCACACGACGAGCGCATCGCCGCGTTGCAACCGGTGCCGACGGCGGCCTTCGCCGCCGCCGATGCCGATCGGCTCGGCATTCGTGCGGGGGATCGCGTCGATATCGTCGGTTCGGGTGGGACGATCGGCGATCTGCTCGCCGAACGTCGCGACACGTTGGCGCCGGGGAACGTGGCGCTGCTTGGCGTCGGCTCCGGTTCGAGCGCGAATGAAGTTGCTGCCGGCTCTCGCGTTCGCGTCGAAAACATTCGCCAGGCCGGCGTGCCGGTGGAGGCGTAAGCGATGTTGATCGTGCTCGTGAAATCGGCCGTTCTGCTGCTCGTGGTCGTCACCACGTTTGCCTATGCGATGCTCTTCGAGCGAAAAATCCTCGGTTGGATGCAGTTGCGTCCGGGGCCGAATCGCGTCGGCCCGTGGGGGTTGTTGCAGCCTGCCGCCGATGCGGCGAAGTTGATTCTCAAAGAAGATCTCACGCCGAAGACCGCCGACCCGTTGATCTATCGCCTCGCACCGTTCATTTCGCTGTTAACCGCGTTCGCCGTCTACGCCGTCGTGCCGTTCGGTGCGAATGGAGACGGCTCGCCGTGGGCGATCGGCGATGTCAATGCCGGAATTCTTTTCTTGATGGCGATCTCATCGGTCGGCGTCTACGGCATCTCACTCGGCGGCTGGGCTTCCGGCTCGAAGTTTCCGTTGCTCGGCGCCGTTCGCGGCACCGCGCAGATGATCTCGTACGAACTCTCGATGTCGCTCTCGTTTGTCGGCGTCCTCATGCTGGCGGGGACGACCTCGCTTACCGGCATCGTCAATGCCCAGGAGCGGTTGTGGTTCTTTATCCCGCAAGCGCTGGGATTCATCATTTACGTCATCACGGCGGTCGCCGAGACCAATCGCACGCCGTTCGATCTCGTCGAGGCTGAGACCGAACTCGTCGGCGGTTTCCACACCGAGTATTCGGGCCTGCGTTTCGGCTCGTTTTTTATCGCCGAGTACGTCAACATGCTCACGGTATCGTGTATTGCGACGCTGCTCTTCCTGGGCGGGTGGAATGCCCCGTTCGGCCTGACGTTGCTGCCGGGGCTCGCCTGGTTCGTTCTGAAGGTGGGAGCGTTCATGTTTTTCTACATGTGGCTACGCGCGACGTTGCCGCGCTTTCGTTACGACCGGCTCATGACGTTCGGTTGGAAAGTGCTGCTGCCGCTCGCCACGCTTAACCTCGTCGCTACCGCGGCGTGGGTCGCGTTGCACTAAGACGGGAACGATCGAATGAGAAAGCAGCTCTTCAATGTCGGCGCGATTCTCCAGGGTTTGGGGATAACGTTCAAATACATGTTCGTCAAGCGGCCGACGATTGAATATCCGAGCATCAAGAAGCAACACGCGCCGCGCTTTCATGGCTTGCACGAACTCCGGCGCTATGCCGACGGGAAAGAGCGCTGCATCGGTTGCGAGCTCTGTTCGAGTGCTTGCCCGGCCAACGCGATCACCGTCATCGGTGCCGAAAATGCGCCCGATGCGCGCGTCTCTCCGGGCGAACGCCACGCGGCGAGCTACGAAATCGACGAACTGCGCTGCATTTTTTGCGGCCTTTGCGAGGAGGCGTGCCCGACCGACGCCATCGTATTGACGCCGCGTTTCGAGATGGCCGATTATCGCCGCGGTGCGTTCGTATATTCAAAAGACCGCCTCTTGGTTCCGACCGATGCCGGCGTGGGTACGCCGCCGGACGAACGGCCCAACGGTATTCCCGCCGATCTCGGGCGGGTAGCCGAGGTGAAATCAACGATGAGCGTCGACCGCGGATATTCCGCGACTCATCGTGGTGAAGTGCTCAAAACCGAACGGAAGGGGTTAGCCGGGTGATTCCCTTTTGGATCATCGCCGCAGTTTTGGTAATCAGCGCGCTGTGGACGGTGACCGCGCGAAAGCCGATCTATAGCGTCGTCTCGCTTTTGCTGAACTTCGCGGCGCTCGCGACCTCCTATCTGATTCTCCACGCAGAATTTCTTGCGGTCATGCAGATCATCGTCTATTCGGGAGCGATCTTAATGCTCTTCGTCTTCGTGATCGCTCTCCTCAATAGCGGAATCGCGCCGATCGTGCTGGGGCGCGACCGCGTTCCGGTTGCGCCCGCCGCCGCCGCCGCGCTTTCGGCGATCGCGTTCGTTGCCACCGCAATTGCCGCCGTGCACGCGCCGGCGATCGTGCCGATTGCGACCCATTCACCGCTGGGAGCGGTGGGGCGCGGAAATGTTTTCGGCAGCATCGGCGATTTCGGGCAAGCGCTCTTCCTATCGCGCCTGTTACCGTTTGAAATCACCGCCCTGATCTTGATGGTGGCAGTCGTCGGCGTCGTCTTGCTCGCCGGCGATCTCGCGCCATACGTTCCTACGCGCCGTCGCGCCGAACAGACGCGCCGCGCACTACGCGAAGCGATCCTTCGGGAGGGTAAATAATGGCGACGTCTTTCGCCGGCGTGCCGATCTTCGATTACGAAGCGTTGGCTTCAGTGCTCTTTTTTATCGGCCTTGCAGGGGCAGTCGCCCGCCGGAACCCTCTGGTAATGTTGATGAGCATCGAGTTAATGTTCAACGCCGCGAACCTGGCGTTCATCGTCTTTGCTCGCGCCTGGTTGAATAACGCCGGGCAGATATTCGCCTTTTTGGTAATAACGGTCGCGGCCGCCGAGGCCGCTATTGCACTTGCGATTGTCGTCATCGTCTTCCGCTCGGCACCGCAGGTCGATGTCGACGACGTTCGGGTGCTGCATGGCTAACCCCGAACACGTCATGGGCGTCGTCGGCAGCTACCCGCTGCTGCTCGCGCTGTGGTTACTGCCGCTTGCAGGCGCCGTGCTCTGTTGGGCGTTCGGCCCGCAGTTGAAACGCGCTGCAGGATGGTTGGCGACTGGGGTCGCGTTCGCCGCGTTTGCTCTCACGATTGCGTCGTGGGCCTCCGGCACGCAGAGCCTCAATGGCGCGCTCGGTGCCGATCAACCGCTCGTCCGTTGGATGCCGGGCTTCCACCTCGGGCTCTTGCTCGATCCACTCTCGCTCTTGTGGGCCTGCATTATCACCGGCGTCGGCGCGCTCATCCATCTTTATTCCATCGGGTATATGGAGGGCGATTCGGCATTCGCGCGCTTCTTCGCCTATATGAACTTTTTCTTGTTCGCGATGTTGACGCTGGTGCTCTCCGATAACTTCGTCGGTCTCTTGATCGGCTGGGGGCTCGTCGGGCTCGCCTCGTATTTTCTTATCGGCTTTTGGTTCTATAAACCATCGGCGGTTGCTGCGGCGCGCAAGGCCTTCGTTATCAACGTCGCCGGTGACGTCGGCATCATGTTCGCGATTTTTCTGATCGTACAGAAAACGGGTTCGATCGGGTTCGGCAATGCCTTTGCGGCAGCCGATACCTACGGGCCGACGCTTTTGCTCGCAATTTGCATCTCGCTCTTTATCGGAGCGGCGGCGAAATCGGCACAGGTGCCGCTGCATACCTGGCTGCCCGACGCGATGGAGGGCCCGACGCCGGTTTCGGCGCTCATCCACGCCGCAACGATGGTGACCGCCGGCGTCTATCTCATCGCACGGTGCGCGCCGCTCTGGTCGCACGACGGGAACGCACAACTTCTCGTCGGTACGATCGGCGGAGTAACGGCGCTGACCGGCGCGATCCTGGGAATGGTGCAGTGGGATATCAAGCGCATTCTCGCCTACTCTACGATGTCGCAGATCGGCTACATGATTATGGGCGTCGGGGTCGGGGCGTACGAAGCGGGCGTCGCGCATTTCTTCACCCATGCATTCTTCAAGGCGCAGCTCTTCCTCGGCTCGGGCCTGATCATTCATGCGCTCTCCAACGAACAGGACGTTCGACGGATGGGTGGTCTGCGCAAGCGCCTACCCTTTGCGTTTATCGCGATGCTCGTCGGCGTGCTTGCGATCTGCGGCATTCCGGGGCTGAGCGGATCGTTTAGTAAAGATGCCGTCATTCAAGGCGCCTTAAACCACGGACATCCATGGCTCTATGCCGTTGGGATCCTCACCGCGGGTATGACCGCTTACTACATGTTCCGCATGTTGTTCGTGACGTTCTTCGGTCGCTATCGCGGGGAAATAGATCCATCGGAACTCGGCATTCGCCACCCCGAATTCGCCGGGACGGCAGCGCACGCCGATGCCGACGGGCACGATAGTCATCACGCGCCTGCGTGGCTGATGAATCTTCCGGTCGCCGTGTTGATCGTCCCGTCGATTTTCGCCGGCTGGTTACTCTACGGCGGTGCGAACTCACCGTGGCACCGATTCTTCGATCCGCAGTTCGGCGTCGCGTCACTCGCGAACGTGCCGATCTCGGAGCTGACGACGACGCTGGTGACGCTGGCGTTCGTCGCGGCGGGTATTCTCGTAGCTTATCTCCGGTATGGAACCGCTGCCGCACGTGAAAGCGCGGTCGAACGCCTTCGCCGCGAGTCGGTCGGCATGTGGCCGATTTTGGCGAATGCGTTTTACATTGACGTTGCGCTCGACGCGCTCTTCGTCAAAACGAGCGAGTTACTGGGGCGCATCGTCAGTCGCGTTCTCGACCCGCACGTGGTCGATGGAACGGTCCGTGAGGCCGCAATCGTCACGCAAGGCAGCGGCGCGCTCGTGCGCTCGCTGCAGACCGGGTTCGTGCGTGCGTACGCCGTCTTTCTCGCCGTCGGCATCGCCTGCTTTGCTGCATTCTACGCCTTCCACGGAGTTCACTGATGCTGCTCGCACTCGTCCTCCTCCCCATCGTCGCCGGATCGGTGATGTTGTTGCTCCGCGGCGAAGATCGCCGGCTCTATCGCGGCATCGGTGTGGTCGTCGCTCTGGCGACGCTGGTTCTCGCATTTGCGGCGCGTTCGGAGGACTGGAGCGCACCGTGGCTGCGGGCGCCGTTCGTCGCCAATTTCCATCTCGGCATCGGCGCGTTGGCCTTCTGGCTCATCGTGTTGCTCGCGCTGTGCACGGCCTGCGCGGTGCTCGCCGTCGACAGTGCGCGCCCCCGCGCCCTTGTCGGGCAGCTCTTGCTCTTAGAAGGGACGATGCTCGGCCTCTTTATTTCGCGCGATTTGTTGCTCTTCGCGTTATTCTACGATCTCATGCTCGTGCCGGTCTTTTTCGTCCTTCTCGAACGCGGCGAACACCCGCGCGACGCATGGCGCTATATCATCTATAACTTCGCCGGCGGGCTGTTGCTATTATTTGCAACGGCGGCCTTCGGCGTTCTGCACGGCACGACCGATGTGATCGGCAGTGCCGGGAACGCGATCTCCGGCACCTGGGCCCCATGGATATTCTGGGGTTTCGCCATTGCATTCTTGGTGAAGACACCGGCCTTCCCGCTCCACACGTGGATGCCGAATACCTACGCGAGCCTCCCACCGCCGGTCGCCGCCGTCGTCGGGGCCGTGCAATCGAAGGCCGGTCTCTACGGATTTTTCGTTATCGCTATGACGCTGATGCCGCAGGAGATCGCACGCTATTCCACCGCTCTGATCGTGTTGGGAACGATATCGCTGCTCTACGGCGCGGTTGCGGCATTGGTGCAGAGCGATGCAAAGCGGGTGGTCGCATACTCCTCGCTCTCGCATCTCGGCCTGATCGTGATCGCCATCGCGACGCAGCAGCCGCTCGCGCTTGCCGGAGCGGCACTCTATATCGTCGCGCACGGTCTTTTTACCGCGGCGCTCTTTATCGGGCTCGGTTACGTCGAGGAGCGCGAGGAGACACGCTCGCTCGCGCGTCTGCGCGGAATCGGCGCGAGCAATCCGCGCCTTGCCGGTGCATTGACGATTGCGGGGCTCGCGATGTTGGGGCTGCCCGGCCTCGCGGGGTTCGTCGGCGAATTAGTAATTATTACCGGCATCGTACAGAGCGGGAATATCGCGGTGGCGATCGTCGCCGTCATCTCCGTCGTTCTCGCGTCGGCATACGTACTACGGCTCTTCCAGGGAATCGTGAACGGTCCGGTCGCGCACGATCTTCCGGTGCGCCGCGACCTTACATGGCGTGAAGGCATTGCCATAGCGCCGTTACTCCTCGCGCTGCTCTATCTCGGCGTGAACCCTCACGCAGTCCTCGCAAGCGGATCGGTCGCGATACCGCGAGCTCCACAATCATCTTCCGCCGGAGTGACGATGCCATGACGCTGCCTTTTACCCACGTCGATTGGGCGGCTGTCGCGCCGCTTGAAGTGCTCGCCGCAACCGGATTGCTCGTGTTGCTCTTCGATCTCATTTGGCGCCCATTTGCGCCGCGCGGTATCTCGCTGAGCGTTGCCCTCCTCGGGACGATTCTTACCGCGGTGCTCGTCGCGCAACAATACGGAACGAATGTTGCCGCCTTCAACGGCGGCTACGTCGTCGGAAACTTCAGCGTGCTCTTCGGCGAGGTCGTCTTACTTGGAACGCTCGGCGCGCTCGCGCTTATGGGGCGTGGCGGAAGCGACCGCGAGAGCGCCGGAACGATCGCATTGCTGTTGTGGAGCGCTTGTGGCGCGTTGTTGCTGGCGGCTGCGGCGACCACCATGACGATTTTCTTGGGAATCGAATTGCTCTCGCTCGCGCTCTACTGCCTCTGCGGGCTTGCCGACCGTAAGAGTGCCCGCGAAGCGGCGCTTAAATATTTATTGCTCTCATCGACTGCATCCGCAGTGCTGCTCTTCGGCATGGCGTTGCTCTTCGGGGCGAGCGGAAGCGTCTCGCTTGCAGCGCTTGCAACTCCGGCGATGGCGACGAATCCGCTTTTTTGGATGGGTAGCGGTTTCTTTCTCGTCGGCATAGCATTTAAGCTCAGTCTCGTTCCTTTCCACGCGTGGGCGCCCGATGTGTACGAGGGGGCACCGCTGCCGATCGCCGCATTTATGACCGTCGTGACCAAGGCCGCGACGATTGCGATATTTGCGCGCTTTGCCTATGCGGCGCTCCCGGCCGGCGCATCGCAGATGCTCTTACTCCCGATCTGGGTGGTCGCCGGCATCTCGATGATCGTCGGGAACGTCGGCATGCTCGCTCAGCACGATCTCAAACGTCTTCTCGGCTACTCCGGCATCGCGCAGGTCGGCTATATTCTTGCAGCGCTTGCGGGAACGACGCGTTTGGGATTGCGCTATGCATTTTTCTATCTCGTCGTCTATGCAGTGATGAACCTGGGTGCGTTTGCGGTTGCTGCGGTCTTGAGCTCGGGCGATGCGGAAGAAGGAACGCAACTCCAGAGCTATCGCGGGCTCGGAGCGCGCCGTCCGTTGCTCGCCGCCGCGATGACGTTCTTCTTATTGGCACTCGCGGGCTTGCCGCCGACCGCCGGATTTTTAGGGAAAATCCTGATCCTTGCCGCCGCGGCAGGGAGCGGCTATCTCTGGCTCGCCGCGCTCCTTCTGGTCGGCACGGCGATCTCGCTCTACGCGTACGCGAAGATCATTCTCGCGATGTACCGCCCGGATCACCGGGTTCATGGCGCCGAAACCCTCCGGGGCGCGCCGCTGCCCTGGGTTAGCCTCGCGCTCTGCCTCGTCGCGACGGTCGCCCTGACCTTCTATCCGCTCCTGCCCTCCGGCTTACTTCCGCTCGTCAAATAATTTCGTTAGGGAACCCTCGCACTCGGCTCCGACTTTTGCTACAATAGGTCGGCGATGAGATCGCCCATGCTCGTGCTGGGCCTCGCCTTCGCGGGGCTCCTTGCCATCGCTGCAGCGCCGCTGCCGGCTCTTGCGGGCTTCGTCGTGAATCCCTCGAGCGCCCAGGTCTCGCATGGCTTCCCCTCCGACCCCAAAGGCGCGATCCGCGCCGCGCGCGCCCTCGTTGCCGTCGGCCATCTCAAGCAAGCGATCGCGGGGCTGAAACTCTATACCGCCGAGCATCCGCGCGAGATCGGGGTTCGTCGTTTCCTCGGCGATCTGTACTACCGTGCCGGCGAGCTCGGCATGGCGCAGCAGACCTATCTTGCTATCGTCACCGACTTCGGCGGCGACCGCGAGACCTACAATCGCCTGGGCAGCGTCTATGCCTCGGAGAACCACATCAACCAAGCGATCGGATATTTCGATAAGAGTTTGCCGGCCGCCGATTCGGTGATCGATCTCGTTTCGTTGCACCGGCGCAAGGGAGATTTAGCGGGTTTCATTTCCTACACGCGCGCAGAGGCGCTCGCGCATCCGAACGATCCCGGCTTGCAGGACGACCTCGGCCAGGTTTACGAGTCGGTGAAGCGACCCGGGCGCGCCGAGCGTGCGTTCCGCCGCGCGCTCGCTCTTGCGCCGCAGGATGCAGGGGCGCTCAACGGCCTGGGGCTCGCGATGCTCGACCAAGGGCTCGTGAAGGATGCGATCGCGGATTTTCAACAGTGTTTGAGCGAACTTCCCGGCGATTATAAGTGCACGAATAATTTGGCGGTAGCCG
>DAHUYY010000038.1 GCA_027306845.1 Vulcanimicrobiota bacterium
AGCAGGACGCGCGGCCGAATGATCTCGATCTGCTCGTCGAGGAACGGGCGGCAATTCGCCATCTCCGCCGGATCGGGCGCGCGGTTCTTGAGGCCGCGCTCGCCCTGCGAGGTCGGGCGGCACTTCACCGTGTTGGCGATGTAGACGTCTTCGCGCGCGAGCTCGATCGCCGCGAGCATCTTCTCCAACAACTCTCCCGCGCGCCCGACAAAGGGGCGACCCAGCCGATCCTCGGTATCGCCGGGGCCCTCGCCGACGAGCATGAGATCGGCGAGCGGATCGCCTTCGCCATAGACGTTGTTGCGCCGCTGCGCACCGATCGCACAGGCACGGCAGGCACTCGCGCGTGCGGCGGCAAGTTGCAACGCTCGTTCGCGGCGCGCGCGCTCCTCCAAACTCACGTTCTCTCCTCGCGCACCACGCGCACCGCCTCGCCGAATGCGATGACGACGCAGGACCCGTCGGGGCGTTCGCTCACATGAAATTGCAAGCCGAGAACCGCATTTGCACCGACGCGTTCCGCGCGCTCGCGCAGGTGTTCGAGCGCCTCCGCGCGCAGACGCTCCGCATCGCTCACTAACTCCACCGGGGCGAGCCCGACGAGCATCCCGATGCTGCGAAAGGTGGAGCGGAGTCGGTTCTGCGGCTGTTCGGCCTTCCCCGAGACATACCCAAAGCGCCGGGCGACACGCCGCCCGGGGAACTCGGCGAAGGTAACGAGATTCTCGCGCGCAAGCATAGCTCGGCGTGACTGATTCCTCATCGGCCCTCATCGTCCGCCTCGACGCCCTCGGCGATACGCTGGCGCTCGCTCCATTGCTCCTTGCGCTACGCGAAGCCGACGTTCCGACCGACCTCGTTCTGTCGCCGGCGACCCGCGAGCTCTTCGCACCGGGCGCCCTTCGACGCACGTACGTCGCTCCGTTCACCCAGCGCGACAAGAGCGCCGCCAACCGGGCGGCGATCTCCGCCTTCGCCTCCGAACTACAACCGAACCGCTACTCGCATATCCTCGTCGCCACCGAAGACCCGGCCGGCTATCGACTCGCATCGGCGCTTCGCGCACCGCAGCGCATCGGTTTTCAGAACGGTTGGGGAAAACCGCTGAAAACGCTCTGGGTTCGCTCGCTCCTCACGCAAGCGATCTACCGCAGCGCGGGGCTCGACCCGCACGCGCCGCATGAATGCGAGGTGCTCTTCAGGCTCGGCGCCTCGCTGCTCGGGCCCGCACGCCGCCCCACCCATGACGCAGCCGCACTCCGTCGCCTCATTCTCGCTCGCGAAGCGGCACCGCCGCGCGGCGTCGCCATACAACTCACCTCGAAATGGGAGCGGCTCGGAATGGCGCTCGCCGACGTTCGCTCGCTGCTCGATCGGGCGACCGAGCGCATCGGCGAGATCCGTCTCCTCGCGCCGGTCGCCGAGCGAGCGGAGATCGTCGCGCTTACCGAGGGTCGCTCGGTCGAATGGTTCGAGGAACTTCAGCCGTGGATCGCCGCGATCGCCGCAAGCGAAGCACTCATTGCACCCGATTCGGGGGCGATTCACGTCGCCGGCATGCTCGGTACGCCCTGCGTCGCCGTCTTTCGCAGCGGAGCCGATTTCGCGCTCCAGCGCGCGCGTTGGCGCCCCTGGGCAGCGCCTAGCGTGACGTTGGCAGGCAGCGCGGAATGGCCGCAACGCGCGCTCTCCGCCCTACCGTCATTACGACAATCTCTCCGCACCTAACCGCAACGCGCAGCGTTCCGTTTGCTTTGAGCGCAGCGAGGCGCGCCGCATTTTCCTGCAGGCGCGGCGAGCGGGGAAATGCGCGATCGATCAGCACGATGTTGCTCGGCAGCGGTGCAGTACCGTCGTCGGGAAGTAACGTTGCACGAGCGTTCCGCAACGCAAGATGACCGTATGCTTCTTCTTGAGTTGCAACGGGAAGATCGCTCGGCCAGCGCGCTAAATACGCATCGAGCGCGCGGTCGCGAGCCTCGAGCGGTCGGAGATTTAACGCCGGGTGCAAAGGATCGGCGACCGCAAACTCCAGCACGCAGAGGGCGAGCGCTACATACAAGCGACGGCGCGAAACACGGGGAACGGCAAACGCGAAGGCCGCCAGAAGATAGCCGATCCAGGCGCCGGCATAGTGCGTCCCCATCGTGAAGGTCGTCGGCATCCGCGAGAGCAGCACTTCGGCGAAGGGTGGAATTACGAAAACGATCGAAGGCGATTGCAGCGGCACGAACGCAAGCGGCGCGAGGGCAAGTACGAGAAATCCGATCCGTTCGACGAGCGTGCTCGGCAATGCGGCGAAGTCGCTGGAGTTCCAAGCATAGAAACGCGTCGGTTGCCACGCCGGGTTGCTGCCGGCATGCGGTGCGATCGCGAGAAAAAATATCGCCGCGACGACGACGGCAAGCGCGCCTAGCCCGACGAGAAAGCGCCGCATCTTCGCATCGGTGTGCCACCTCCATGCAGCCGCGAATGCGGCAAAGGCGATGAAGAGCGCTTGATCTTCCTTCACGGCAAGAGCGAGGACGGCGAACGCGGCGGCGGCGCGAAAACGGCGGGCGTCGAGCGCCCAGAACAACCACAACACCGCTGCCGGGGCAAAGACGTTCTCATGGAAATCCACGAACGCCAAGCCGGCAAGCGGCGGATAGAGCGCGGCGATCCACGCCGCCATCGCGGCGACGCGCGCGTCGGCACGGCGCGCGACGATTGCATAGACCGCCGGAATAGCGAGCGCGAAGGCAACGGCCTGCACTGCAACGAGGAGTATCGGTGAATCCCAAATATGCAGTAACAGCATCGGGAGCGCGAGGATCGGCGAAAAATGGAACGCCCAGTGGCTGCCTTCAATGGGATTGCAGAGACAGAAAAAATTCGTCCGTAGGCTCTGCGCAAAGATACCGAAATCGACGAGATTGTGGTGAACGGCATATCGCCACACCCCAAGAAACGTAAAGAGGAGCGCATAGCCCGCCGCAATCGCCCACGGTAACCGCCGCACCGTCGTTATGGTGTTGCGCCTATGGAGGCGCGTCGGGTCTGGAGATAAGCCCAAACGAACGCGTCGATATCGCCGTCGAGCACGCGTTGCGCATCGCCGACTTCGACATTGGTACGATGGTCTTTTACCAATTGATAGGGTTGCAGAACGTACGAACGAATCTGCGAACCCCACTCATTTGCCTGCCGCTCGCCGCGCAATGAAGAGAGGCGCTCGTCGCGTTCTTGCGCCGCACGCTGAACCAACTTCGCTCGCAATATATTCATGGCGACCTCACGGTTCTGTGCCTGCGAGCGCTCTTGTTGCGATGCCACGACGATGCCGGTCGGCTCGTGGATAATTCGAATCGCCGATTCGGTTTTATTCACGTACTGGCCGCCGGAGCCGCCGGATTTGAAGGTTTCGATTCGCACGTCGTCGGGTTTCACGATCACTTCGCCGTGCTCTTCGCCGGCGATCTCGGGAATCACATCGACGGCGGCAAACGAGGTATGGCGCCGATGTGCTTGGTCGAAAGGCGAGAGACGGACCAAGCGATGGACGCCGCGCTCGCTTTCCAACATGCCGTATGCATTTCGGCCGCGCACGAAAAAGGTCACCGATTTCAGGCCGGCTTCTTCCGCCGGCGACTCTTCCACGAGCTGCGTTTGGAAGCCGTGCCCTTCGGCCCAGCGCAGATACAACCGTAAAAGCATTTGCGTCCAATCGGCGGCGTCGACGCCGCCCGCACCGGCAAAAATGCTGACGATCGCGCCGTGATTATCGAACTCGCCGTCGAAATTCGCCGCCATCTCCAACTCGTCGAGATCGCGCTCGCAGTGGGAGATGCTCCGATCGATCTCCCCCTGCGCGTCTTCTTCGTCGCCGAAAAGTTCGAGCATTTCGCGCGCATCGGCGAGCGCGGCTGCGATGCGATCCATCGTGCCGAGCTCCTCGCGGAGATCGGCGAGATCTTTCATCGTCCGCTGAGCGGAACCGGCGTTCTCCCAGAAAGCTCCATCACGCGACCGCTGGTCGAGTTCCGAGGCGCGGCGAGCCTTGCCCGCATAGTCAAAGACGCTCCTTGAGGCCCTCAAGACGAGCGGTGCAGAGGGAGATCGAAGTTCTTTGCGTTTGGCTCATTGCGGCGCGGTCGCTTCTCGATTTTTGCGCGGGTACCTTTCCAACGTACCGTTTGCGCGTGAACGAGAGGCAACACGCACACCACGATGCCCAATTTTCTCGGCGGGCTCTCCTCGCTCGCCGACCCCTTGCAAGCGATCGAAAACCCCGGCGCGTTCGGCAACGCCGGCTCCAATGACGGCATCGCCCGCTTTCTGCCCCCGGGCTTCTCCGAGGGCGGCGGCATCCTCGGCTCGCTCGGCGGAGAGAACGGAGCCGGCGGCGCCAGCGTGCCCGGCCCATTGGCGGGCATCTCAAACCTGCTGATGCAGCTCATCGGCATGCTCGGCTCGTTGCTCGAGGGTGGCGGGATGCCGGGTGGAGGGGGAAACGTGCCCAGCTCCCCGGAGAACTACTTCTCGAGCGCGGGCGGCTCCTCAACGGGGGATCCTCATCTCAGCTTCTCGGGGCAGAGCGCCGCGGGAAACTACGCCGGCACCTGGGACTCGATGTCGGGGCACGGAGATCTTCTCGATTCCGATTCGGTTCCCGGCGGATTCTCGATATCGACGACGCCGACCGCGCCCGATGCTCGCGGCATCACCTATAACGCATCGGCGAGTATCACGACCAACGGCGGCAGCAGCGTCCTCACCTACGGCGCCGACGGCAGCGCCACGATCTCGCAAAATGGGAGCACGACGCCGCTCGCTCGCGGTCAAAACCTCTCGCTTCCCGGCGAGCAAATCACCTGGAACGCCGATGGATCGCTTCAGGTCGACGTCGATGACGGCAACGGCGGGAATATCGCGACCACGCTTTCACGGAATGGACAGGGCGTCGACGTACGCGCCACGGCACAGAACATCGATCTCGGCGGCGATCTCGTTAACGGCGCGTCGCAGAACCCGCCGCAGGCGGTCGGAGCACCGATCCCGATGCCGCCGCCGATTATCAATCCGCGCGTTCGCTACACGCGGCTCTGAATCGGGTCTAGCTCAGTGCGGCCGCTCCGGGGGCTCCGTGGCACTTCTTGAACTTCTTCCCGCTCCCACAGGGGCAGAGATCGTTGCGACCGACCTTCGGTTGGTCGCGATGCTTCGGCTTCGCCGGTTCATCGTCGGCCAAATTCGTCCGCAGCTCGCGCTCCGGGCGCGGGCCTCCGGGCATCGGTCCGAGCAACGCCTCAACATCGCGCTCCGAGAGGTGGCCGCCCTCGGCCTCGCCCTCTCCACCACGCAACGATATCGGCGCCCCTCCGGCCTGCTCTTCGCCGTATTCGATTTGCACGTGAAAGAGCGCTTTGATCGCTTCGTCGGCGATATTGTTTTTGAGATCTTCGAAGATCTCGAATGCCTCTTTTTCGTACTCGACGCGCGGATCGATCTGTCCGTAGCCGCGTAGGCCGATGCCGTTCTTGAGGTGGTCCATCACGTAGAGATGGTCGACCCATTGCCGGTCGATGATCGGCAGAAGTAAGAAGCGCTGTTCGACGATCCGCATCATATCGGGGCCGACTTCGGCCTCTTTCTTTTCGTATGCCGCGATCGCGCGCTCGTCGAGCAAGCGGCGGATGCCCTCGCGATCGTGGCGCCCAAGCTCTTCAAGCGTCACGCTCTGTTTTACGGGGAAAATGATCTCGAGTTCGTTGAGAACCTCGGGCAGATCCCAGTCGCCGGGATGTGCATTCTCGGCCACATTCTGTTCGATCGATTCATTGATCTTTGCGGCGAGCGTTTGCAGCATGAACGAACGCGAATCGAACGTTCCTTCCAGAATCGCGCGTCGATCGGCATAGATGATTTCGCGCTGCTTATTCATCACGTCGTCGTATTCGAGAACGTGCTTGCGAATTTCGTAGTTATGGTTTTCAACTCGTTTTTGCGCGTGTTCGATACTGCGCGAGACGAGCTTCGATTCAATCGGGGCCTCATCGGTGAAACCGACGCGCTCCATCATCGACGTCATGCGGTCGCCGCCGAAGAGACGCATAACTTCGTCTTCCAACGAGAGGTAGAAGCGCGTCGATCCCGGGTCGCCCTGACGCCCCGCGCGGCCGCGTAGCTGGTTGTCGATACGCCGCGACTCGTGGCGTTCCGTACCGATGATATGCAAGCCGCCGATCTCTGCGACGCCGTCACCGAGCTTGATATCGGTGCCGCGGCCCGCCATATTCGTGGCGATCGTTACCTGCGCATAGCTGCCTGCATCTTTGATGATGTCGGCTTCCTGCTCGTGATACTTCGCGTTAAGAACGTTACATTCAACGCCTTTTCGGCGCAAATTTCCAGCGAGCAACTCGCTTTTTTCAATCGATCGCGTACCGACGAGAACCGGGCGCCCTTTCCCGTGTTCGGCGATGATTTCATTAACCACCGCCTCGAATTTCGCTTTTTCGCTCTTGAACACGATATCGGGGAAGTCGCTACGAACCATCGGCATATTCGTCGGAATCGTGACGACATCGAGCTTGTATATCTCGCGAAATTCTCGTTCTTCGGTTTTCGCAGTACCGGTCATGCCGGCGAGATGGCCGTAGAGCCGGAAAAGATTCTGGAAGGTAATCGTGGCGAGCGTTTGGTCCTCGCCGCGCACCTTGATGCCTTCTTTCGCTTCAATTGCCTGATGGATGCCGTCGGAGTAGCGACGCCCGTACATAAGACGACCGGTAAATTCGTCGACGATGACGATTTCATCGTCTTTGATGATGTATTGCTGATCGCGATGAAAGAGGTTCCACGCCTTCAAGCCGGCGTTTAATTGATGGGCGAGCTCGATATTCCGTTGATCGTACAAATTGGAAATACCGAGCATTTTTTCAACTTTTGCGACCCCCGCTTCCGTAACCGGCGCCGCATGGGCTTTCTCGTCGACCGTATAATCCTCGCCCTTCTTCAAACGAGGTATTACCTGAGCGAATTTACCGTAAAGATCGGTCGACTCTTGCGATGGGCCGCTGATGATCAACGGGGTTCGCGCTTCGTCGATGAGAATCGAATCGACTTCGTCGATGAGCGCAAAATAAAGATCGCGTTGGACGAGATCTTCTTTCTGCCACGCCATGTTGTCGCGAAGATAATCGAAGCCTACTTCATTATTCGTAACGTAGGTAATATCGCAGCCATAGACTTCGCGGCGCTCGACGGGTTCGAGCCCGTGTTGCACGATACCGACGGAGAGCCCGAGCGATCGGTAGAGCGGCCCCATCCATTCGGCGTCGCGGCGGGCAAGATAGTCGTTCACCGTAACGACGTGGACGCCGCGCCCGACCAAGGCGCGCGCGTAGACCGGCAGCGTCGCAACGAGCGTCTTTCCCTCGCCGGTGCGCATCTCGGCGATGCGCCCTTCGTAGAGTACCTGGCCGCCCATAATTTGGACGTCGAAATGGCGCATCCCCAGAACGCGGCGCCCCGCCTCCCGCGTGACCGCAAAGGCCTCGGGCAGAAGCTGGTCGAGTTCCTCGCCGCGGTCGAGACGCTGACGAAACTCTGCGGTTTTACCGCGCAGCGCTTCGTCGTCGAGGGCCGAAATTTCGGCTTCGAGCCCGTTTACTTGTATTGCCGTTTTGCGAAGGCGGGCGATATCGCGTTCGTTCGCGTCGAAGAGGGTTTTCAGGAAGGCCATGCTGAGCTATATACTCCGAGAAAGATCAGATGTTGTGGTACGTTCGTGCGCCGGTAGAAGCGGAAGGTCCACCGAGAACGTACTCCCGGCATTTTCTTTAGAACGCACTTGGATTCGTCCGCGGTGCGCCTCGGCTATTTTTTTGGCAACGTAAAGCCCGATACCGGAACCTTCTATGCCTTGATTGCGAGCGTTGCTGCCGCGTCCGAACCTGGAAAAGACCGTCGCCAGGTCGCCCTGCGGAATACCGATGCCGCGGTCGGTGACTTCGAGGACCGCTCGCCCGCCTTTTTTGCTCACGTTGACGACGATCTCTTCACCCGAGTACTTCAGTGCGTTGGAAATGAGGTTGTCGAGCACGTGTCGGAAGCGCGAACGGTCGAGTTCGACCATAATGCCGTTCTCCCCGGGGGCGAATACCACACGCGGGTTGTTCGGTGCGATCTCGGTAAGATTCTCGGCGACGTACCTCGCAAAATCGGTTGGGGTCTGCTCCAACGCAAAACTCTCGCCTTGCGAATGCGCGAGCGCGAGGGCATCCTCGGCGAGGCGAACCAGCCGCTTTGCTTGCGCGTAAATGGTTTCGATCTCTTCGGAATTCGTATTCGCGTTCTCCATGAGGAGCTCGCAGTAACCCTCGATAACGGTGAGCGGGCCGCGAAAATCGTGCGCCAACATGGCGAGCAGGTCGTCCTTAAATTGGTTCGATTCGTGGAGCGCTCGGTTTGCGTCGGTCGAGGCGGCGTAGAGTTCGAGGTTACGTAACGCGAGTGCGGTAAGGGCACCGAGTTCTTGCAACAAGCGCAATCGATCTCGGCCGAAGCGTATATCGCCTTTCGCGCCGACGAGCAAAAAAGCGTCGATCGCGTCGGTGGGGCCATCGCCCGCCCCATGCACCAGCGGCGCGACGGCGAAGCCTGCCCCTTCGATAAGGCGCTGCACGCGGCGCTCCTCGGGCCCGATTCCCATGGCCTGCGTGACGCGCATGTCGAGCGCGAGCCCCGTCCGAGCGATGAGATCTTCCACCGCCCCTCCGTACGAGCCGACGACCCCATATCGATCGCCCATCCAACGTAAAACGCAGGCTTGTTCGGCATCGACGAGCGATGCCGCCAGACGCGACATGACCTCGGCGAGCGTCGGAAGATCGACCTGCCCGAGAATCGTTCGCGCAGCCTCGGCTAGCGTCTCCCGTTCCTGGGCGCGGCGCCGCTCGCGCTCGTATGCATGCGCGTTCGCCAATGCGATTTCCAGATGCGATGCCAGCGTACGGACGAACATCGCGCGTTCGTCTTGCGGCCAGGTGAAGCCGCCGTCGACGCTTCGCATGGCGATGAGCCCCCATAAATTGCCATCGATGCGCAACGGAACGACGACGCCCGAACCATCCCCAAAAAGCGCTTCGCGCGCTGCGCGCGGCAGCAACGCCGAATCGGATGGATCGTCGACGACGAGAAAAGGCTCCAAGCCCGCCCGTTCGACCCGATCGAGCGGCACGAAGCCGCGCGAGCTATCGCGCGAACGCATCGCACGCCGTACGAGCGCGTCGCCGTCGAGAACGTAGGCAAAGCAATCGATCGGTAGTTCGTGCGACGTCGTAACGACAAACACCAAAAGCACTTCGTCGACATATTGCGTATCGCGAAGAATGCGGACGACGCGTTCCAGCGATTCGGCTTGCGTTCTGCGCGCCCGTTCGCGTTCGTAGAGGCGTGCGTTCGATAAGGCGAGGCCGACATGGAATGCGAGGGAACGCAACGCGCTAATATCGGCGTCATCGAAAGCGTGCGGCTGGGAAGATTCGAGAACCAATGCGTTCTCGATCTTTCCGTCGACTATAAATGGCACGCCGATCGCACTGCGCGCTCCGCCTTTGGCGGCGTCGTGGCCGGTATCGTAGTCGTCGCGACGGGCCGCCAAGCCGGAAAACACCTTCCGCAACTCGCTCTCCAACTCGATAGCCGTGGTTGGAGCGTCGACGAATGGAGCGCTCGACGCCACCGGAACGATGCGCGCGTTCCCGGAGCGTTCGAAAATCGTGCAGGTATCGGCGTTGAAAGCCGAGCGAACGCCGCTAACGATTCCGCCGAGGACATCTTTTCGGTCGAGCGATTTGTGTAACCGCTCGTTCACCATCGCCAAGAGTTGGCTATCGCGCGAGAGGCGATGCGCTGCCGCAAGCGCACGCGAGGTGTCGAGCACGTGCGTCGCAACGCTGCAAAAAGCGGCGAGATCCCCCTGCGCGGCCTCGTGGAGTGCGAGATCGAGCCCGACCGCCACGACCCCGATCGTTTTCTGCGAGGCAATAAGCGGGACAAAGAGCAAGTCGCAATCGAGTGCCGACGGGCTAACGCCTGCCAGCACGCGTTGTTTGTCGCGCGGCACGAAACAAACGCCGTTGCGTTCGAAGCGTGCGAGCGCGTGGAGAAAGAGGCGCCGTAATTCGTGCGAACCGTCGCGCAGACGGAACCCGGTTGCCCCCTCCGGCGCAGTTGCCACGACGAGCGCATCGTCGACGAAGAGCAGCGCCGAGGAAAACCGCGAATGCGCGATATCCGCAGCGCCGCGAGCGAGAATATTCGCGCGCTCTTGCGGATCGCTTGCGGCGATGAGCGCCGCAAGCGCCCCATAGAGCCCCTGCGTTTCGCCCTGGCTCATCGTCTCTGCACGCTACGGACTCAGCGCGATGCCGACGACCGTCCCTCCGACCGAGAGCGACGCCTTCGGTGCAACGTTCCCCGTCGCACCCGGCGCGAATACGAAGACTTTGTTCGCACCGCTGTCGGCGACATAGATATTGCCGTTCGCATCGACCTTGACGTCGCTCGGGGCGATCAGGCCGGTCGACGAACCCGCGATAATCGCCGTCGGTGCCACGTTACCATTCGCGTTCGCAGCGAAGACCAGGACCGCCGGACCGATTCCCACCGCCGAAGGATCGGCGACGTAGATCGCGCCGTTGCCGGCAACGGTAACGCCGCGCGGCGAGCCAAGGTCGGTCAACGAACCGACGATCGCCGAGGACGGCGGCAGATTCAGCGGCGTCGGGACGGGCGCCGGCGTCGGCGACGGCGAGGCGGTCGGCGAACCGGTCGGGGTCGGCGTCGGGGCGGGGGTCGCTGTCGGCACCGGCGTTGCCGTCGGCACCGGCGTCGGCGAGGGCGACGGAAGCGTGTAGGTTGCGACGGTAGCATCGCCGCTGTTTGCAACGATCACGGCATTGCCGGAAACAAATGCGGCTCCGGTGGGAATATTCAGTAACGTCGCAGGGCCGCCGATCGCATCTTGCAACGCGGGCGAGCCGCTCACGAGCGAATAGACCAACAACTGGCTCGGAGCGATCGAAGCGGGGTTCAGCGTCGTCACCGCCATGAGGCTCTGCTTGCGCTCGATCGTCAGACCGCGCGGCTCGGGTAGGGCGAGCGAGGCGCCGAGGTAGGTCGCGTAGGGAAGGACGTTCCCGGTCGCCTGTGCTTGAAACTCGAGAATCGACGAGGAGCCGGTGCTCGCGTTATAATTCGCGACCCAGAGATTTCCCGTGGAATCGAAATCGAGGTATTGAGGAGCATTCAGCGTCGTCGATGCGCCGCCGATTTGGTAGCTCGGCGCGGTCAACGATGCGGTCGTCGATGAAAAGATCGCAACGGCGTTGAGCGAGGT
>DAHUYY010000039.1 GCA_027306845.1 Vulcanimicrobiota bacterium
ACGCCGCGGGCATCTCCTGCTGCCAGCGGCTGGGGGACATCACCGCCGTCCTGGACCTCGGTAGCGAGCAGGACGCGGTCGCGCTGCTCTTGGGAGAGCCCTCCGTGGATCGCTTCGGCTTGGTAACCCCGCCCGCCGAGGGTTTCGGTCAACTCGTCGACCTCGGTCCGCGTGCGGCAGAAGACGATTGCCGAGGTCGGCGATTCGGCATCGAGGACCCGCGCGAGCGCGGCAATTTTGTGCGGTCGCGGAACGACGTAGACAACTTCGCGCACGCGCGGGACTTCGCCGGGGGCCCCGACTTCATTGGCGATCGTCACGTGGACGGGATCTTTGAGATGGCGTTTTGCAATCGTGCGAATGCGTGGAGCGAGGGTCGCTGAAAAAAGCGCGCTCTGTCGCGTCGCCGGCACGTTTTCCAAAATTGCGTCGAGTTCGTCGGCGAAGCCCATGTCGAGCATTTCGTCGGCTTCGTCGAGAACGAGAAATTCAATATGTCCGAGGTCGAGCGAGCCGCGACGAAGATGATCGAGCGCACGACCGGGCGTTGCGACGACGACATCGACGCCGCGTTTTAGCGTGCGCAGTTGCAGTCCGATCGATTGCCCGCCGAAAATCGGCAGCACCCCGACGCCGAGCTGCCGACCGTAGCGATGGATCGCCTCGGCGACTTGCATGGCGAGCTCTCTGGTCGGTACGAGCACGAGCGCGCGCACGTTTCGCGAGCCGTCGGCGCTACGCCCCAACCGGTGAAGGAGCGGTAAGGCGAAGGCGGCGGTCTTTCCGGTTCCGGTCGCTGCTTGTCCTAAGACATCGCGTCCGGCCAGGAGCGGTGGGATCGCTTCGCGTTGGATTGCAGTCGGCTCTTCATAGCCAAGGGCGGCGACCGTCTCGGTAAGTTCTTGAAGAAGGCCGAGGTCGCGAAAATCGATGGATTGCATGGAATCGCTCCCCGTTCCGAGCTACGGTGCCGAAGGCCTGCACGACGGTGCTTTTCAGGCTTTTGCGGCGTCGATGCGCGCTGCGATCTTTGGCACGATGTGGCGATCCCCAGCGAGGCGTCGACGCCCCACACCGGTGATGTGCAGCGCGATACTCGCATCGCGAGGGATCGCGCCGCTCTCGAGCCGTTCGATCAATCCGGCGAGGGCGACCGCCGCGGCGGGGTCGAGATCGACGCCTTCGATCTCCTCGAAGAGCGCGGCAGCGGTGCGCGCCGCGGCATTTTCGACGGCGGTTACATCGCCCGCACTCTCGGTGAGTGCGTCGAGCAAGCCACCTTGTGGATCGTACGGCGGTGCGAGCGAACCGAGAACCGCCGCCGAGATCTCCGCCCCCGCGAGATAGGCCGACTTGGGTCGGTGTGCCGCCTCGACGGAGTTACTGCCGGCAGCCCAGGCGTGGAAGATCGGTGCGAATGGTGCATTCTGCACGAGAACGAGATGTGGAAAGCGCGATCCAAATGCTCCCGATGCAATTGCCCGGCGCGCCGCTTCGTGCGCAGCGATCGCGCCGCTCCCACTGCCCACCGCTTGAACGAAATACTCCGGTAGCGCTCCCACCGCTTCCATGTACGTCGCAATCGTCGTGCCGATGCCGTCGCGTCGCGCGACGTTCTGCGCCCCTCCCTCAAAGACGTGCCCCTCACGCGTTCCGAGTTCTCGCGCTGCAACGATCGCATCGTCGTAAATCGCGTCGCCCGCGACGACGATGAAACGAACGTTCTCCGCCGGAGCGCGCGCGAAAAGGATGCGCGGCAAGGCGGATTCGGGGACGACGATCGTCGTCGGTACGCCGTAGATGCTCGCTGCGCCGGCCAAGGCGACTGCAGTATTCCCCGCCGACGCGGCGACGAGCGTGCGTCCGTCGCGCGGAAAGCGGCCGAGGATAGCGATCGCTTCGATATCCTTAAATGTGCCGCTGGGGAGCCGCGCGCCGCGCTCCGGCCAGAACCCGTTGACTGCGAGGTAAAGATTGGGAGTGTGTAAATGCGCGTTGAGCGCATCGCTCTTAAGAATGACGGTTCCGAAATCCGTCTCGACCTCCTCGCGCAGCGGCAGCCACGCACGATAGCGCAGCATTCCCTGCGTCGTGTGGTCGATTAGGAAACGACGCTCGTCATACTCCGTGCGTAGAAGACTCCGGCGATGCTCGACCGAGCAGCGCGTCACGACTCCATCGTCGATGATGTGAAGTCCGCAGGTAGGGCAGAGCAAGCGATACCGCGATCTTTCAAACACCATCTCGTACTCTACCTTACGCTTGAGAAAGCGTCGGGAAAAAATATTGCGGTCGGAGACGGAGAGTCGGCGGGAGAGTCGATCGGCGCGCGCAAAGCATGGTCGAGTGATGAAAGGTTTTCTTTTCGGAATCCTCTTTGCCGTTGGTTTTTCGACGCTCGCCGCCTATATCGCGGTCGCCAACGGCCTCATTCCGGCGAACGCCGACGGGCCGCTCCTTCCCGGCGAGGCGTGGGCGGCGCGAACCTCGCTCCATGCCACGCTGCGTCGCGAGGCTCCGCCCGGCGCGAACCCGCTTCCCGCAACCGATGCCAATTTGATTGCCGGTATAAAATTGTACGGTGCCGACTGTGCGGTCTGCCACGGTGCCGCCGATGGGAAAGCGAGCGCGATCGCGCAGGGGCTCTATCAGCGCGCTCCACAATTGGGGCTGCACGGTGTCGAGGACGACCCGCCGGGCGTGACGTTTTGGAAACTCAAGCACGGCATCCGTTTCACCGGAATGCCGGCATTCGGCGCACAACTGAGCGACACGCAGCTTTGGCAGATGACACTCTTTTTAAAAAATATGAATCGTCTCCCGGCCGGCCCGGAGAAGGCATGGCGAGCGGTGAAAAACCTCGCCACGATCTCTCCGGTACAGCCAAAGTTTCGCCGCTATTTTCGCCGGTAAGAGAACGGCGAAGCGCTACACCGCATAGCGAAGCGATTCATTTTCCTCCTCGCGGCTCTGCGCGAGCCCTTGCCAAAAAACGGCAACGGCGTCGAGCATGGCGATCCCACCGGCGATGAAGCGCTCGGGGACGAAACAGCTTCGCGAATAGGCAATGCTAAGTTCGTCCTCCGTATGTTGCGCGTGCAGTTCCTCGAGTTGGTCGTGCCAGGTCCAGAAGCCCAGCGGTAGATCGGGGCGGCGCTGCGCGCGAACTTTGCGCAACCCGGCGATGAGTGCTTTCCAGAAGCCGGCGTTCGCCCAATGCTCGATTGCGTAGGAGGCCCCGAGCGCCGTCGAGATATCCTCCGAACCGTACCATTCGGAGAGTGCATCGCAGAATCGCAGCGTACTCGGCGTTCCTAAGCGACGTTTGCCGAGTTCGTGCCACTGCAACCCAAGGTGTTCGGCGAAATCGACGAGCCACTCGTAATGCGCGCCGTGGAAATGAAAGGTACCGCCGTCGACTGACCCGTCGCGACCGAAGCTGACGCCCAACTCGTTCATCAAAATTTGCTTCCCCGAGCGGTAGGTGCCGATATCGGGAGCATTGATGCATTTCCGCAGTTGCGCCTCGACAAAAAGATGGCTGAAGACGGAGAACTGCACCGTAAATGCGCGCAGTTGCGCGTCGGTTGCTTCGCCGAGGGCAAACCATTGCGTATAAGGATTCTCAAGCAGGATGCCGTGACTGTGAATGGTTCGTTCGACTTCGTTGCGGAAGCATTCGATTGGGGGGAGCGTTCTCATCATCGTGTCCTCGTTCGTGGTGACGGGGTGATAAAAGAAAGCCGCCTCACCGGTAGATCGGTGAGGCGGCTGTACTCGTCTATGGGATTTGTTAGGGTTCGACGGGTATAGGCGGCTCGACCGATTCCGATGCGGAACGGTATTGATAGCGGCCGATAAGATACGCCGGTGCGAACATGGCGGCAACGTTAGCAGGTTTGAGTGTAAAAAACAAGAGGGTGCGGAAGGCGCGGCAGCGCACATCTGCGGCATGCCCGTTTCGTTGACGCCCTTTTCCGACGGCTGGCTGGCGTTACACCTGGGCCTAGCGCTCGGGCTCTCGCTCTTTTTAGGGCTTGCCTACGAAGAATTTTACGGCGACTCCATACCGCAGCGCCCCGGAGGAATTCGCACCTACCCGTTGCTCGCACTTGCGGGGGCGTTGCTCTACCTCCTCGACCCGCTACATCTCTTCGCGACGATCGCCGGGTTGTTGCTGATCGGCCTCTGGACCGCCGCCTCGATTCGCGAAGCCCTGCGCACGGTAGAAACGAGCCGCGCGACCGATGGGCTCTACGTGACCTCGGCCGCCGCCGTGCTGGCGTACGTTCTTGGCCCGGCGGCGTTCGCCGTTCCGCCGTGGTTGCTTATCGCGGTGGTCGTCGTTGCGGCGCTGCTGCTCTCCGCTCGGACGACGCTGCGCGAACTCGCGGCGAGATTCGGGCACACCGAGATGGTGACCGCGGCGAAATTTCTCGTGCTCTCCGGCGTCGTGTTGCCGTTGTTGCACGGGCTGCCGGCGATCCCCGGAACGGGCATTCTGCCGTTTAACATCTGGCTTGCCGTCGTCGCGGTATCGGCGCTCTCGTACGCGAGCTATCTCGTGCAGCGGTACGTCACGTTCAAGGATGGGACACTCGTCCCGGCGCTGCTCGGCGGAATGTATTCGTCGACGGCGGCAACGGTCGCGCTCGCGCGCACCGCGGCCGAGACGGGCTTTACCGCCGATCTCTCCGGCGGCATCGTGGCGGCGAGTGCGATTATGTATCTGCGTATCATCGTCGTCGTCGCAATTTTTAATATCCCGCTCGCCGAACGTCTCGCACCATCGTTCGTCGCACTCGCACTCGTCGGCGGGATTCTCGCAGCGACGATCGTCCGTTATGGCGACGGAATCAAGGGCGCGATCAAACGCGACCGCGAAACCTATCCCGGGAACCCGTTGCAGATCTCGACCGCGTTGGTCTTCGCAGGGCTCTTCGTAGCAATCTCGCTCCTCACGATTTGGGTGCAAACCGCCGCCGGACAGGTAGGGCTCTTTGCCCTTGCAGCGGTCGTCGGCGTCACCGACGTCGATCCGTTCGTGCTGAGCATCGCACAGCATCATGGCACGGCGATCGCACTCGCCCCGGCGGCCGCGGCGATTCTCATAGCGGCGTCGTCGAATAACGTCTTAAAAGCCGTCTACGCGTATGCATTTTCACGACGGCGTGCGAGTTGGCTTCCGGCGGCGGTGTTGTTGCTGCTCGCCGGCGCGGGCATCGCCACTGCGCTCGTCCTCTTTCGATGAGTTTTTTGCTGCGCTGGCTCGGCCTCGACGCGCCGTTGCGCGACGCCCGGCTTCGTCCCTACCGTCGTTTTGAATTAGCGGCAGACGTAGCCGTTGCGCGCGAGCGTGCTCGACGCGCGATGAGCGAGATTTTGGGAGCGACGATAACACGCGAGGAAGAAGAGGTGTTGGAGGGTTCGATCGGGCTCGTCGACGGCGAACGCATCCTCGTTCGCTTTGAATCGGTCGGGGATAAACGTACCTGCGTGACGATCGAGAGCGTTCGACCGCTTGGGGTCGCACCGCGCACCCATTCCGCTTACGTCGAGCGTCTCGCCGAGGAGTTGGGGAAAAGCTAACGCTGGGAAGCCGCGGTTATTCGGGGCGCGCGATGCGCTCGGTGCCTACATATCCGCGTAGCGCCTCGGGAACGATCACGCTACCGTCCTCTTGTTGGTAATTTTCGAGTACGGCGACCAACGTGCGGCCGACGGCAAGGCCCGAGCCGTTGAGGGTGTGGACGAGTTCGGGTTTCGCCTTCGAATCGCGGCGGAAGCGTATTTGCGCACGCCGGGCCTGGAAGTCGGTGCAGTTCGAGCAAGAACTGATCTCGCGGTATTCGTTGCCGCTGGGGAGCCAGACCTCGAGGTCGTACGTTTTCGCGGCATTAAAGCCGAGATCGCCGGCGCAGAGGGAGAGCACGCGATAGGGAAGCCCGAGCTCCTCGAGGAGCGCGCCGGCATCGGCGGTGAGCGTTTCAAGTGCGGCGAAAGAATCCTCGGGGCGCTCGATGCGGACGAGTTCGACCTTCTCGAATTGGTGCTGGCGAATGAGTCCGCGCGTATCTTTTCCTGCGGCGCCCGCTTCTTTTCGAAAGCATGGCGAGTACGCGGCATAGCGCAGCGGCAACGCTCCGCCGTCGAAAATCTCATCGCCGTGCAGAGCCGTCAACGGAACTTCGGCGGTCGGGATGAGATAGAGGCCGGCCTCCGTATCGGCGAACATCGCGTCGGAAAATTTGGTAAGTTGACCCGTTCGCCACATCGTCTGTTGCGTGACGAGGTAGGGCGGTGCAATCTCGATGTAGCCGCGCTCGGCGGCACGATCGAGAAAAAACTGCGCGATCGCGCGCGAAAGCCTCGCGCCGAGCCCGCGCAGCACGGCAAAGCGGCTTCCCGAAAGTTTCGCCGCGCGTTCGAAATCGAGAATGCCGAGGCGTTCGCCGATCTCCCAATGCGATTGCGGCGCGAACGCAAACGTGCGGGGCGTTCCCCAACTGCGGATCGTCACGTTGTCGGCGGCTTCGGCGCCATCGGGGGTGCTCTCGTCGACGATATTCGGCGACTGTACCAGGAGCTCGCGCAGCGGCGACTCCGGTGAATCGGGAGCGAGCGATTTCGCCGTTTCATCGAGCGCAGATATCTCGCCGTCGAGTGCGGCGATCTGCGGGCGGAGCTTCGCGGCCGTTGCCGCTCGGTCGCTTGCCTTTGCAATCTCGGCGCTCAGCCGATTTTTTTCAGCCTTTTTCGTTTCGAGATCGGTGAGGGCGAGGCGGTACCGCTCGTCGAGACGCAGAATCTCATCGACGAACGACGGATCGCTACCGCGCCGAATTGCGGAACGACGGATGCGGTCGGGGTCGCGACGACAGAGAGTAATATCGAGCATGGAACTCCGCGCGGTTGGCTTCGATGAATCGCGACTCCTCGCGCCCGAGCGCGCGCTGGAGATTTTTTTCGAACGCGCGTCGCTACCGCAGCCGGGGCGCGAGCGCGTCGAACTCGATACGGCGCTCGGGCGTTTCCTCGCCGTCGAGGTGCGCGCCGACTCCGATATTCCCCCGGCCGCGCGCTCGGCGATGGACGGATTTGCGCTGGCGGCGGCGAGCGCGCCCGGCCGCTTGCGTATCGTCGGTGCGGTGGCGATGGGGAGCCCCTATCTCACCCGCGTCGCTCCCGGTGAAGCGGTGCGCATCCCGACCGGCGGGGTGCTTCCTCTGGGCTGCGATGCGGTGCTGCCGATCGAGGCGGCCCGCGTCGACGGCGAGCTTCTCGAGTGCGGAGGGGTCGAGCCCGGCGGAGCGGTAACGCCGGTCGGCAGCGACCTCCACGCGGGCGAGCTCCTCTTGGGCCCCGGCCGCCGCATCGGCGCGCCGGAACTCTCACTGCTCGCCACCCTCGGCCACGCTCGCGTCGAGATCTTCCGGCGCCCTCGCGTCGCCGTGCTCTCCAGTGGAGACGAACTCGTGGCGATCGATCGTCGCCCCGAAGCGTGGCAAGTGCGCGACTCGAATCGCTACGCAATCGCCGGGGCCCTCCGAGCGATGGGTGCGCAGGCGTTCCATCTCCCCAGCATCGGCGACGCTCCCGGTGAATTGCTCGCCGCGCTGAAGGGCGCGGTCGCCTCCTTCGATGCCGTCGTCCTCAGTGGAGGCTCGTCGGTAGGGGAGCGCGATGAGACGCCGGTCGCCGTGGCCGCGCTCGGCTCCCCCGGTACGATCGTCCACGGCCTCAAAGTGAAGCCCGGAAAGCCGACCCTGCTCGGGGCGGTCGGCGGGGTTCCGATTCTGGGGTTGCCGGGAAACCCGAGCTCCTCGCTGCTGATCCTCGAGGCGGTCGGCGGGCCGATTTTGGCGCGGCTCTGCGGTGCCGAGCCGCGCTCGGCGGTGTTTTCGGCGCGCCTCGGCGCCCCGGTGCGCAAGCGTCGGGGGTGGACCTGGTATCTTCCGACGGTGGTCGAGCAAGGGCCCGACGGCCTCGTGGCACAACCTCTCGCCTTACGTTCATCGATGACGAGCCTTGCCGCCCGTTCCGACGGCTATCTCGCCCTCGGTGAAGAGATCGAAACGCTCGGGGTTGGGGAGCGGGTCGATATCTATCGCTACGCTCATGGAGGATCCCCCACCGCGTGATTCGGCCGAATTTAACGATCGAGGCGATTCCGGCGGGAGAGCCGTTCATCGGCCCCGAGCGCATCATGCGCGAGCGCGGGTTGCAAACGATGCTTCGGCTCGGTGCAAACGAGAGCGCCTTCGGGCCGTCGCCGAGGGCGGTTGCGGCAATGGCCGCCGAGCTGCCGCGTCTCTCGTGGTACGGCGACCCCGATTCCTACGCGCTGCGCAACGCGCTCGCCGAGCGCTGGAATACCGGTCGAGACGACGTGCTCGTTACCAGTGGAATCGATGAATTGCTCGGATTGGTGGTGCGCTGTTTTCTCGCCCCGGGTGAGGCGGTGGTCGCCTCCGCCGGCACCTATCCGACCTTTGCATATCACGCGATCGGTTATGGGGGGCGAGTCGAAAGCGTTGCTTACCGCGAGGACGGCCGGATCGATCTCGACGAGCTCGCGGCCGCGGCGCAGCGATGCAACGCCGCGATCTGTTATCTCGCGAACCCCGATAACCCGAGCGGATCCTTTGCCGATGCCGATGCCATCCTACGCTTTCGCTCGGCACTTCCGGCGCGGACGTTGTTGCTGCTCGACGAAGCATACGCGGAGTTTGCCGATCCGCAGGCGCTGGTCGAGCCGCGCCCGCTACCCGGTGTCGTCCGCGCGCGCACGTTTTCGAAGCTCTACGGCATGGCCGGGGCGCGGATCGGTTATGGCCTCGCGCCGCAAGCGTTGCTTGCGCCGATGCTGAAAGTGCGCTTGCAGTACGGCGTCAATCGGAACGCGCAGATCGGTGCGCTGGCGGCTTTGACCGACGACGCCTTCGCGCACGACGTGCTCGACCGAACCGCGCGTGGGCGCGCCGAATATGCCGCGCTCGGGGCCGAGCTTGGGCTCCCCACGCTGGACTCGAGCAGCAATTTCGTCTGCTTCGATTGTTCCTCTCGCGATCGCGCCGACGCATTATTGGAGGCGTTGCTGCAGCGCGGGGTTTGGACGCGCAAGCCCGGCATCGCACCGCTCGACCGATGCGTTCGCGTAACCGTCGGCGACGAGGGCGATCGGGCGCGTTTTGCAGCCGAACTGCGCGCGATTTGCATGCGAGTGACGACGTGAGATACGCTTTCATCTCCGATATTCATTCCAATATCGAAGCGCTCGATGCGGCGCTTTCGTATATTGCGCCTGAAGATACCGTCGTCTGCCTCGGCGATATTATCGGATACGGCCCCAATCCGAACGAATGTATCGCGCGGGTGCGAGAGCGTTCGCAATATGTCGTTATCGGCAATCACGATCTCGCCGTGCTCAACGGCTTTGGCGTCGAACGCTTTAATGACGCCGCTCGGGCGGCGGTTTCGTGGACGCGCGAGGTACTCGACCCCACCCACCTCGCGTGGATCGATACGCTGGCATACGAACTTCGCTTGCCCGAGATGCTGTTCGTGCACGGTGCGCCGGTGGATTATTTTGAATACATTCTCGACGTACGCGAAGCGGCAACGGCGTTTGCGGCCACCGATGCCCCGATCGTCTTTATCGGGCACACGCATATTCCCGAATTGTGGACCCTCGATGCAGAAGGAGCCTACGGGCACACGCACGTGCAGCACGGCGGTACGCACCGGCTCGATATCGCAGCGGGGAATCGCTATATCGTCGATGTCGGAAGCGTCGGCCAACCGCGCGATCTCAACCCGGAGGGATCGATTGCTATTTACGACGATCTTCGCAAAGAGGTCGAATGGGTTCGCTTTGAATACGATATCGGAAAGACGCAAGCAAAGATTCGTGCCGCCGGGTTACCGGGCTATCTCGCCATGCGTTTAGGTTCGGGGCGTTGAGCGGGGTGCCCGTCGACGACGGACGATGTTTCGCTTGCGGTCCCGAGAACGCCATCGGTCTGCACATGCATTTCGAACGCAGCGGTGACGGTGTCGTCGCGCATCTCCGGCTCCGCCCGGAATTTCAAGGTTGGCAGGGTATCGCGCATGGCGGCATCGCCATCGCCTTGCTCGACGAGGTCATGGCGCATGCTGCGGGCGCTGCGGGGCATCGCGGCGTAACCGCATCGCTCGAGGCACGATTTCGCAAACCGGTGCCGCTTGACGAGCCGTTGGTCGTCTTCGGTCGCGTTACCGGCAGCCGTCGAAACGTTCTTTCGCTTGAAGGCCGCGTGAGCGACGCCGCCGGTAAAACATTGCTCGAAGGCACGGCCCGCTTTCTCTCGCGGGGGCCGCTCGAAGCGGTCGACGACCGACGGAACCCGAACTCCGACGCATCGGTACGCTGAAGATGGCGAAAATGAAGCAGCAGCGCCTCGCCGAGGCGCAAGAGGCGCACAGCGCGCGAACGCCGAGTATCGATAATCGTCGCGCGCGCCACGACTACGCGATTCTTGAATCGCTCGAAGTCGGCATTGCGCTCACGGGTACCGAGGTGAAATCGATTCGAGCCGGCGGCGCGAGCATCGCCGAGAGTTACGCGCGTATTCGCGACGGGGAGTTATGGCTGCTGGGAATGCACGTTCCGTCCTATCGTGAAGGGACGTTCTCGAACGTCGACCCAAAGCGCCCGCGCAAGCTACTCGTGCATCGCGAACAGATCGCGCGCTTAAAATCGGCGTTGGAAGAGAAGGGACTCACCTTGGTCCCGTTGCGTCTGTATTTTACCCGAGGAAAAGTAAAGATCGAATTGGGGCTCGCCCGCGGTAAAAAAATGTGGGATAAGCGGGCCGATCTCGTCAAGCGCGAGAGCGAGCGCGAGACCGAACGCGAACTTTCCCGCCGATGAGGGGAGCGCACCCGGAACGCGATCTCGAAAGCGCGCTCTTGCGCGAACGCGAGCTCCTCGTGGGGCGCAAACTCAGCGTTGCGTGCAGCGGAGGCGCCGATTCGGTCGCGCTCGTCGCGCTTCTCTCTGCACTCTCCGAGCGCTTGGAAGTTCGATTGCGCGTCGCATACGTACACCATGCAACGCGGCGTTCGGCATGGCAAGATGAGTGCGGGGTGTTGCGTGTCGGCGCTACCTTCGGAATTCCGGTCGACACGCTTGCAATCGATCCCGACGGCGGCGACGAGGCGACGCTGCGCGAGCATCGCTATAACGCGTTGCTCGAACACGCGCGCTCGTGGGGAAACGACGCGGTCGTGACCGCGCATCACGCGCAGGATCAGAGCGAGAGCGTGCTGCTCGCGCTCTTTCGCGGTGCCGGCGAACGCGGTCTGGGCGGCATGCGCGTGCGTCGGCCGC
>DAHUYY010000003.1 GCA_027306845.1 Vulcanimicrobiota bacterium
CTGCCGCAGAGCGCGGCATCGATCTTGCAGTTGCAAATAAAGAAGCGATCGTTGCCGCCGGCGAGTTGCTGGTCGATGCCGTCGCTCGCGGCGGTGGACGATTGCTTCCCGTCGATTCCGAACACAGTGCGCTCTTTCAATGTCTCGTCGGGGAGGATCGTGCTCGTGTTGAGGCGCTGCTGATCACCGCCTCGGGCGGGCCGTTTCGATCTGCTTCGGCCGAAACGCTTGCATCGGCGACGCTCGAGCAGGCTTTGAATCACCCGACGTGGCGCATGGGTACGAAGAATACGATCGACTCGGCGACGCTGATGAATAAGGGGCTCGAAGCGATCGAGGCGGCGCGACTCTTTTCGATGCCGGCGGAGCGCGTGCTCGTCGTCGTTCATCCGCAGTCGCTCCTCCACGGCGCCGTGCTCTTCAGCGACGGCAGCGTCAAAGCTCAGCTCTGCGCTCCCGACATGCGGGTCCCCATCGGCTATGCCCTCGCCTACCCGGCTCGCCTCGAGCGAGCCCCGTCGGCGACGCCATCCGACCCTCTCGAACTCCTCGGGGCACAACCGAATGCCGGCCTCCTGCGTTATGATTACGAACGTGTCGATATGCAGCGGTTTCCCAGCTTGGCCCTCGCTTACGACGCCTTACGGCGCGGCGGCTGCGCGCCTGCCGTGCTCTCCGCTGCCAACGAGATCGCCGTCGAGGCCTTCGTCGCCGGGAGCATCGGCTTTAGCGATATCCCCCTGCTCGTCGGTGAAGCGCTCGCGGGGGTTCCGCCGTACGACCTTACACTCGTCGGTCTCCGCACCGCCGATGCGGCGGCCCGCACGTTCGTGCACGCTCGCCTCGCCGAGCGCCCCTCCCTCTCCACCGGAGTCTAAATGCACTTTTTGTCGCTAATTCCGTTCGCGATGTTCGGAAAGATCCTGACGTTTCTCATCATGCTCTCGATTCTCGTGGTGCTCCACGAGCTCGGTCATTTCGTTCTAGCGCGTCGCAACGGCGTGCGCGTGAATGAGTTTGCGTTGGGAATGGGTCCGAAACTCTTCGGATTTACCAGCTCGCGGAGCGGCACGCTCTACTCGGTCCGCGCGCTGCCGATCGGCGGATATTGCGCGATGCTCGGTGAGGATGGAACGCGGACGCAGGCCGAACAGCAGCGGGAGTTTCGCGGGGCGGGGCAGGCCGAGGAGGGGGACTTTCAAAGCAAAGGACCGCTCGCGCGGCTGGCGATCGTACTCGCCGGGCCGATCGTCAATTTCATTCTCGCTTACGTGATTCTCTTCGTCGGTATTGCAGCATTCGGCGTCGCCTCTTCGCGGCCCGACACCGTCGTGGCGATGGTGGAGAACGGTTCACCGGCGCAGCGTGCCGGCATCGCCCCCGGTGACAAGATTCTCTCCATCGACGGCATCCCGTTCTCGAGCGGAACGGCGCTGGTGCAGAAATTGCACGGATCGCTAGGGAAAACGCTGCGCATTGCGTTCCTGCACGCCGGAAAGACGCTCGTGCGCACCGCTGTTCCCGCCCCCTGCCCGGGAAATCTGCGCGACGGCTGCATCGGCATCGCGGCGAGCGTGCCCTACGAACGCGTCGGTCTCAAAGATGCCTTTATCGATGCGGGCTACACGTACGGTCTCATCGCCGCGCAGAGCGTCGGTAGCATCGAAAAACTCGTCACCCATTTTACGAAATATGCGGGGCAGGTGAGCGGGCCGATCGGCATCGGCCGTGCGGCGATCGCCATTCAGGATTTGGGATGGGGGCCGTACTTTGCGCTCGCGGCGACGATCTCATTCGCGCTTGGGCTCTTCAACCTCTTACCGATTCCAGCGCTCGACGGCGGGCGTGCCGCGTTCATCATCGCCGAATTGATACGCGGTAAGCCGGTCGATCCCGACCGCGAAGCGATGGTTCATTTCGCGGGCTTTGCCGTCGTGTTGGCGCTCTTCGCGGTTATTGCCGTTCACGATATCGGCAACATCATTGCCGGAAAGGGAGCGCTCAACTAATGCTCCGTCTCCGTCGAAAGAGCAACGCGATCGAACTCTTTAATAAAACGGGCAAAGAGGATGTCAAACGCGTCTGGATGGGCGGCGATCATCCCGTCGTCGTCCAATCGATGACCACGACCGATACTGCGGATGCCGACGCGACCCTCGAACAGATCTACGGCTTGGCGATGGAGGGCTGTGAAGTCGTCCGCGTGACGGTGAAGGATCCGCCCGACGCCGCAGGGCTCCCGGCGATCGTCCATCGCTCGCCGGTGCCGATCGTCGCCGACATCCATTTCGATCATCGCATGGCGCTCGCCGCGATTGAAGCCGGCGTGGCGAAACTGCGACTGAATCCCGGGAATATTCGCGACCCGAAGAAGGTCGCCGAGGTCGTGCAGGCGGCGCGCGCGCGGGGAATCCCCATTCGCGTCGGGGTCAACATGGGGTCGCTTGCGCCGGATTTGGAAGAGCGGCTCGGCCACAGTGCCGAGGCGATGGTCGAATCGGCGCTGCGCCACATCGCGATGCTTGAAGAGCACGGACACAACGAGATCGCCGTTTCATTGAAAGCGCATGACGTTCTTACCACCGTCCACGCCTATCGCTTGATGGATGCGCGGCTCCGCGACCGCGGCACGCCGTATCCGCTGCATCTCGGCATTACCGAAGCGGGGTTGCTGCGCGACGGAACGATCAAATCGTCGATCGGCCTGGGGATATTGTTATTCGAGGGAATCGGCGACACGATCCGCGTCTCGCTCGCTGCCGATCCGATCGAAGAGGTTCCGGTCTGCTGGGGTATTCTCAAATCGTTGGGATTGCGCGAAAAAGGATTCGACATCACCGCCTGCCCGAGTTGCGGCCGCGCCGAGATCTCGGTGCTCGAACTCGGACGCAGCGTCGAAGCGATCGCCAAGCTCTACACCGCTCCGGTTAAGGTTGCGGTGATGGGTTGCGTCGTCAACGGGCCCGGCGAATCGAAGATGGCTGACGTCGGTGTCGCCGGCGGCAAGGGTAAGGGGGCGATCTATCGCGGCGGCGCGCTGATCGGCACCTATCCCGAAGAGGAATTGCTCGGGGCGTTGCGCGTGGAGATCGAGCGCGTGATTTTGGAAAAATATCCGTCCTATCGGCACGTGGTGACGCTCGTCACATGATCTACACCGTTCCGCGCGCCCGCACGGTGCTGTTGACCTGCGCGCTCGCCGGATTTACCGCTCTCTGGCTCGCTCTCGCACAGCGGCCGGAGTTGCGCGTGAACGGGCGTGTGGTCAACCCGCGCGTCGCGCCGTTCGTGACGGCCGACGAACATCTCTTTCTGCCGGTCCGCGGAATCGCGCGGCGGGTCGGCGGACGGATCGAGCTCGTTCCTGCAAAGCGCGAGGTCATCCTGATACGCGGGCGCACCGTCGTCCGCTTCCGGATCGGCGATCGCTTCGCGAATCTCGATGGTCGCGCGATTAAATTAAGTCGCGCGCCATTTGTCCTTCACGGCCGGACGATGGTCGACGCGGCGATTATCTCGCGCGCGTTTGCCGTTCACGTCGCGTACGAGAAGGCGCGGAATCGGGTCGATATTCTCACGCCCGGACTCAACTTCCAGAGCGTCGCTAAACCTCACTGAGCCCTTCGGGCTCCTCGACCGGTACGATCTGCTCGGGGTTCGAGCGCCAGAATCCGTAACTGAAGAAGAAGATAAGGCCGATGACGAGCGCGCCGGCGAACCATTCCCAGGTCGCCCGCGAAAGCCCGAAAATGGCGAGGAAGAGCGACGACACGATTCCCAAAATGGGAAAGAGCGGCACGAACGGCACGCGGAAGCTGCGCGGCATATCGGGCTTGCGTTTGCGCAGGTAGAGAACGCCGGCGCAGACCACGGTGAACGCGATCAAAGTTCCGATGTTGACCAGGTTTAACAGCTGGTTGAGCGGCACCACCAACGTCAGGATCGCGACGGCAACTCCGGTGAACATCGTAGTATTTACCGGGGTTTTGAAACGCGGATGCACCTTGGCGACGATCGGCGGCAGCATTTTGTCGCGCGCCATGACGTAGAATATGCGCGATTGGCCGAGGAGCGAGCTCAAGGCGACGCTCGTCGTACCGGCGAGCACGCCGATCACGATGATCGCACTGACGAACGGAAGGTGCAGCGGTGCGAGCGCGATGACGAGCGGATCTTTGATGGGAACCGTCGACCACGGCATCGCACCGACGAGGACGATCGCCGTCGCACAGTAGATGAGCGTGCCGATCCCCAACGCGCCGAGGACGCCGAGCGGGACGTCGCGTTTCGGGTTCTTGCACTCTTCGGCGGTGGTCGTCGCGGTATCGAAACCGATGTAACTAAAAAACACGTACGCTGCGATTGCCACGATGCCGTAGGGTTGGACGGTGGAGTTATAATCCGCCGATCCCCCGAACGGAGTAAGCTTTCCCCACCCGAACGGATTGAAATCGTGCAGGTTTGCCGGGTGGAAAAGGAAGAGACCGGCGACGATAAAGACCATCAACGCCGAGATCTTCAGAACCACAAAAACGTTATTGGTCGTCGCCGTCTCGCGAATACCGATCGAGAGTAAGGCCGAGAGCGCCAGAACGAAGAGCGCGCCGACGATGTCGACCTGTGAGTGCGCGAGATCCCAGGTATTGAGCTGCCACCATTGCCCGTGAATGACGAGATTCGATTGCTGTGCCCACGCGGGAAGAACGAGACCGATCGATTTCAACACATCTTGGAAAGCAGCTGAAAATTGCTGCGCGACCGGTGCGGCGCTGATGCCGTACTCAAAAATAAGCGCAAACCCGATAATCCAGGCGAAGAGTTTGCCCATCGTCGCGTACGCATAGGTATACGCGCTTCCCGCGATCGGAACCATCGCTCCGAGTTCGGCGTAGCAGAGCGCGGCGAAGAACGACGTGATACCGGCAAGGAGGTAGCTGATGATAACGGCCGGGCCGGCTCCCTTGACGCCGGTACCGATGGTGGTGAAGATGCCGCCGCCGATCATCGTGCCCAACCCTATGGCAACGAGATCTTTCGCCGAGAGGGCGCGTTTGAGAATTTTTCGTTGTGCGAGCGCGCGCAGCCGCTCGACGTTCGTTGTAGCGAACAGCCGTTGAAAAAATGCCATCGGCCGCGCTCTTTCGCAGGCCTGGTCGCGGCGTCCCCCTAGGCGAGCGTCAGGAGGGCGGCGGGGAGCCTTTCGGGTTCCAAAGATATTCGGGCTCGCGCAACTCGGCGTTGATCCAGCGCGACCAGACAAAGAGCGCATCGGAGAGGCGGTTGAGAAAGTGGAGGGTCTCGAGCGAGAGCCCATCCTCCTCTTCGCGTAGGGTGACAAGTAAGCGCTCCGCACGCCGGCAGATCGTGCGTGCGAGGTGGAGAAATGCGCCGGCCGGTGCGCCGCCGGGATGAATGAAATTTGCAAGCGGTTCGAGATCGCGCTGCGCTTCGTCGATCGCCCGTTCGAGCGCGAGCACATCCTCCGCCGAGGTGAGCGGCATGCCTTCCCAGCGGTTGGCTGGTAACGTGGCGAGATCGCTGCCGAGGTTGAAGAGGGCATCCTGCACCCAATTGAGCCAGGCATCGAGGCGTTGCGCGCGCACGTAGGCGGCGAGAAGCGGCCGGAGCGCGGTACGGGCGAGCCCGACGGCGCTCGAGAGTTCGTCGACCGTCCCATAGGTCTCGATGCGCAGGCTGTTCTTCGCTATTCGCTGGCCGCCGACGAGGCCGGTGCTTCCGTCATCGCCGGTGCGCGTGTAGATGCGGGTGAGTTTGGGCATCGACGGCTCCGGTTCGCGTCCACGCGCAGGCGGCCCCGCTAAATCGCGCGAACCCGGTGCGCTTATGTCCGAAGCTCCCGTTGCGCTCCCCAAGTCGATCCCGCCGAAATCCGAGGATCTCTCGGCGTGGTATACCGCCGTCTGCCTGAAGGCCGAACTGATTTCGTACGCGCCGGTGCGCGGTTGTGTCGTCTTACGTCCCTACGGGTACGGGCTGTGGGAGAATCTCCAACGCGAACTCGACGCACGCTTCAAAGCGACCGGGCATGAGAACGCCTATTTCCCGCTGTTGATCCCGGAGAGTCTGCTGACCAAAGAGGCCGAACACGTCGAAGGCTTCGCACCCGAGGTTGCGTGGGTAACGCATGGCGGCGGTGAAAAACTCACCGAACGGCTCGCGATTCGGCCCACCTCCGAGGTCACGATCGGCACGATGTATTCGCAGTGGGTGGAATCCTATCGCGACCTTCCGATCCTGATCAATCAATGGGCGAACGTCGTGCGCTGGGAGAAAGCGACGCGCCCATTCCTGCGAACGATGGAGTTTCTCTGGCAGGAGGGGCACACCGCGCATGCCGGTGCAGAAGAGGCGCGCGAGGAGACCTTGAAGATGCTCGGGGTCTACGAGGAGTTCGCGCGCAACGTCGCGGCACTGCCGGTGCTCTCCGGACCAAAGAGCGCGAGCGAGCGTTTTCCCGGCGCGGTCGAGACCTATAGTATCGAAGCGTTGATGCCCGACGGCAAGGCGCTTCAGTCGGGAACCTCACACGACCTCGGGCAGAATTTTTCGCGAGCCTTCGATATTGCGTTTACCGATATCGACGGAGCCGTGAAGTTCGCGTATACGACCTCGTGGGGCGTCTCGTGGCGGATGCTCGGCGCGGTGATTATGGCGCACGGCGATGACCGCGGCCTTCGCATTCCGCCGAAACTCGCGCCGATCGAAGCGGTCTTTATTCCGATCGTTCGCGGTGAGGATCGGCGTGCCATCGATCGGGCGCATGAATTAGCGGCAACGCTCAAACGTTCGGGGATGCGGGTACGCGTCGACGACCGCGACCAGTCACCGGGATGGAAGTACGCGGAATGGGAGATGCGCGGCGTTCCGGTTCGTATCGAGATCGGCCCGCGCGATGTCGATGCCGGTAGCGTCGTGCTCGTCCGGCGCGATCTCGAGAAAGGCATGCCCGATCGGTCGCGGAGTATCGCGGTCGATGCACTCGAGGAAGAATTGCGTCGCTCGCTCGAACTCGTGCAAGAGTCGCTCTACGCGCAGGCCAAAGCGGCACTCGATGCACGGATCGTACGCATCGTCGATCGTGACGCTTTTTTCACGGCGGCGCGCGACCGAGTCGGGATGATCGATATTGCGTGGTGCGACCGGCCCGAGTGCGAAGCGCATATCAAGGCCGAGTGCTCCGCGACAACTCGCGTTCTTCGTCCGCTCGACGGCGACGAGAAAATCTGCGTGGCGTGCGGCGAGCCGGCGAAGGTACGAGCCTACGTTGCTGCATCCTATTAGGGTCGTCGGCGCGGCGCTCGCCGTCGCGTTCACGCTCGCGACGCCGATCCTCGCGCACGCCGCAGAGCGGCTCCATCCGTCGATCGCGCAGATCGATGCCGGGGCCCGCGCTCGCGGTAATCGGCGCACGCTCGCCGTGGCGATCGGTGAACGGCTTTTTTCACGCGTGTTGCCCGTTCAACTCCTCGAGATCCGCGCCTCGGGGTTGCGGAACCGGGCGTACGTCGGGCTTCGGTTTTCCGGTGAGAAATTTCACGGCCCGGTCAGCAAAGTCTCGCTCGATCGCGAACTCGTCGATGCGGTGGAAACCTCGTTCGCGATCTCACCGCAGGTCCGTGAGGTCGATTGTTGGATCGTCGTGCCGATTCCGGTTGCGCCGGGTACGGTGGTCTCCGGTGACAAAGCGATGCCGACGGAGCGCGACGTGCTGACGGTAAGCGTGCGGCGAGGCGAGAGCGCGGCGGCGCTCGCCCATCGCTTGCAATCGGGCATCGGTGTGGTCACCGATCCGCGTTGGGTCGCACGGGCGCTCGCGCGAAGGAGCGAGCGTGCGTAAGAAGAGCGTCTTAGAGAATGGGATTCGCGTCATAACCGAAGAGATGACCTCGGTGCGGTCGGCGAGTATCGGACTTTGGGTCGACGTCGGCTCCAGTGCAGAGCGCCCGCAGGTGCGTGGGATCTCGCACATGGTCGAGCACATGTTGTTCAAAGGTACGCAGCGCAGAAGCGCGCGCGAGATCGCCGAAGCCCTTGATTCCGTCGGCGGCGACCTGAACGCGTTTACCGATAAAGAGACGACCTGTTATTACGCAAAGGTCATCGATCGGCACGTCCCGCTGGCGATCGACGTGCTCGCCGATATGCTTGCCAATTCGCTCTTCGATCCCGAGGAATTGCGCAAGGAGCGAAACGTCGTTCTCGAAGAAATTAAAATGTACGAAGATGCTCCCGACGATCTCGTGCACGAGGTGTTTTCGCAGCAACTTTGGGAAGGCTCCGATCTCGGTGCGCCCACCATCGGTTTCCCCGAGACCGTTGCCGCTTTGGAATCGAGCGATTTACGCGCGCACTTAGCCTCGCATTACGCGCCGAATGCCGTGGTTCTCTGCGCCGCAGGAAACGTCGATCATGATGAGATCGTCGCGTTAACGCGCGCGGCGCTCGGGCGGCAGAGCGGCGTCGCGACGCTCCCCGCCGCCACCGCACCTGCCGTACAGACCTCGCTCGTGCGCCGCAGTAAGGATATCGAACAAGTGCATCTCGTCCTCGGCGGAGCATGCGTCAGTGCGCGGGACGATCGGCGTTACGCGCTCTCGGTAGCGCAGACGATTCTCGGCGGAGGCATGTCGAGCCGGCTCTTTCAGGAAGTGCGCGAAAAACGTGGGCTCGTGTATACGATTACCGCATACGGAAGCACCTATCGTGAAGCCGGTAGCCTCGCCGTCTACGCCGGAACTTCGCTCAAGAACGCCCAACCCTGCATCGACACAATTCTCCATGAAGTCGATCGGCTTGCAAGCGATCCGGTTGGAGATGAAGAGTTGCGCCAGGCCAAAGAACATCTGAAGAGCAGCATGATGCTCGGCCTAGAGAGCACGTCGAGCCGCATGATGCGTCTCGGCCGTCAAGAACTCGTGCACGGCCGCGAGATCCCGCAAGAGGAGATCGAGGCCGGCATCGATGCGGTGAGCACCGATGGAGTGCTTGAGATCGCGCGGCTGGCATTTACCCCGAAGCGACGAGCACTCGCGTTAGTGGGGCCGACCGCTGCCGCCGAGATCGGGTGGGGAGCGCATGGCGCATAGCATGTTGCTGGTTCCCCATCTTTTTTCGGGGAAGCTCTGGGGCGCGATGGTTATTACCTTCATCGTGCAGGGCGTCACCATCGGCGCCTATGCCGCTCGCCTCGCCGGCGTGCAGACCAAACGCATCGCGACCTCGATCTCGCTCTTTAATCTCTTCGTGACCACCGGGCGTCTGGCAAATCTTTTTTCGGCGTTTTTTATCGGACCGCTCTCCGATACTGCCGGGCACGCAGTCGTGCACTATCATAACGATCCGGCGACGCTTGCAACTTGGCAGCATACCTTCGAAATGCAACTCCGCCTGATCGTTCTCGCGGGAACCTTCGGCATGATCGTCTTCGCGTTGTTTTTACCGATGTTCGCTTATCTCTTCCGTCGCGGAGTCGCCTCGTTCGAAGCACGCGGCTCGGTGCCGCATGCCGTCGCCAGGCTGTTGAGCCCACGCATCTTCTTTGAAGTTTTGCGCGCCCAGCATCTCCCGACCCTCGCGCAGCTGCGGGCATTTAAATGGCGACAATTGCCGCGCCGGATGTTGCTTTTTAATAGTCTGGTCATGGCCGTCTATGCCATCGGGGTGCAAGGCGCGTTCCTTGCATCGGTACTCGACCCGGCGGTCTCGCGCACGGCGATTAGCCTCTCGGGGGTCGTCAACGGCATCGGCACGATCGCCTTCACGCTCTTCGTCGATCCCACCTCGTCGATGATTACCGATCAAGCGATTCACGGCAAACGGAGCATCGAGGAGGTGCGCTCGATGGTCTTCTACTTGTCGCTGACCGCGATTCTCGGTACGATACTCTCGCAGTTGCTCTTCGTGCCTGCAGCGCTTTTGATCGAGGAGGTAGCCCGCCTTGCCGTCCACGTTCACTTCTAGCATCCGCTCGCTCGCTCTCGTAACATCGGTGCTCGCGCTGAGCGGTTGCGCGCATTCCGTTGCCTCCGGGATCGCCCAAACGCGCGTTCACCAGGGGCGCCTCGCGCTGGCTCGCGGCGACGTTCGCGGCGCCGAACTCTCCTATCGTCTCGCCTTAAAAATCGACCCGCACGACGCAACGGTGCGTTCCGGCTACGTCGCCGCCGCCGCCGACCTCGCGCACAAGCAATATACGCTCGGCGATCTCCAAGGGGCGTTAGGAACGATTCGCCAGGCCGAACATATCGCGCCGAAAGACCTCCGCTTGCAGGCGTTGCGGGCCGAGATCGAGAGCGCGAGCCTCAAACAGAGCATCGTGAGTTCGAACTATCCAACCTATCGCAGCGCCGCGCGCCGTATCCTTGAGGCGTACGCACAGCTGGACATCGCGAATCGAGCGATCGTGCGCAACCTCCATCGCTTTTCTTATACCTACGATACCGGCGATCTTACCTCGGCTATTAAGGCCTCGTACGAATTGGAGCTCGACGTCGCACGCAACACCAATCGATTGATCGCCTATCGACAGTTGGTGAGTTCCGGCGTTCCTAATGCGGCCGCTTCGAGTTCCTCGAACCTCGGCGGAGCCTCGCTGCTACCCCTTCCCTGATCGAAGGAGACAGAGGCCGTGCGCAGTGAGGAATGCGCGCCCCTCTCCCGCGCGCTCGGCGCGCCGGAATGCGCGCCAACGTTGCCGCGCTCCCGGAAGCATCGCTCGCAGCGAGGTGTGATAGACCGGCCAGCTCACCCCGGGAAAGCGAACGAGCGGAAAACGCGACATCCAGGCGCAGAGTTCGAGGTTCTTGCGAAAGCGCGCATCTTCGATCGAGATGAAATAGCGGGATCCCTTGGCGATCGCGCTCTCTTCATCGAAGGGCGTCCAAAGATAAGGGTCCTCTTCCCAGCCGAAGCGATCCATATAATAAAAAATATCGGGACCGTAGTGGGCGAGAACCGGTAAGGCGTTGCGCGGCAGCGCGTGGTCGAGCGCGACGGCGTTCCGATATGCGGATTTGCTGTAACGGTAGTAGGGCGCAATCGCCGTTAACCCGCCGACGAGCACTGTCGCTCCGAGAATCGCTCCGCCGACGGCGAGCACGGCCGTCGAGCGAGGATCGCTGCCGAGGCGCTTGCGCGCCCAAACTGCAGCGCCGCCGATCGCGAGCGCGCAGGGCGGAAGCAGCAAAAAGAGATAGTAGTCGACCCGTTCGACCGCGATCACCGCGTACGTATAGAACGCTGCTCCCAGAAACCAGAGTGGAAGAAGCAGCGGCGAGCGCGTTTTTACGCGCGGCAGAGCGAAGAGGGAGAGAAAGGCCACCAACGTTCCCATACTTCCGAGCATCGTCATTCGGAAGAGATTCAAGCCGTAGAGGGCGTGTTTTACTTGCCATGCGAAGGCGTGAATCGAGGTGAACGAAGCGATGAGATGCGGAATGACGTGTTTCGAAAGAATCCCGCTCGCCCAGAGCCATTGCGCGTGTGCGCGTACGGCATGATCGTACATCTCAAGTATCGCAAGCGGGACGAAGCCCAAAACGATGAGCGCGGTCGGGCGGATAGGATGTTTTGCGCGTAGGCGCTCGAGGAGCGGGCCGAGCGCGGCGAAGAGCCCGGCGAGTGCGACCGGTTTTGCGAGTAAGGCCAGCGTGCAGAGCCCGGCCGCGCGTGCGAGCCGGCGTGGTTCGACGGCGAGATCTTCAAGCAGCAATCGCGATGTTGCATAGAGCGCCGCGGTTAAGAAGAAGACCATCGCCGCGTCGGGAGTAAACGTGCGGCCGTAGTAAATGCTCCCGGGAAAGATCGCAAAGGCAAGCGCGGCGACGAGCCCTCCGAGGGCGTCGTCGAAGAGCCATCGCCCGAAGAGCCCCAGCACCGCAATAGTCGCAACGCTAAATGCGAGGGAGAGCAGGCGCCCGAAGATCGGATGTATACCGAACACGTGATAGAGCGCCGCCGCAAGATAGGGGACGATCTGTAGTTCCAGCTCGACATAGTGGGGCGGCGGCCCGTCGTAGTTGGTCTGCGGATAAAGAATGTTTCCGTTGAGACGATAGAAGTTCCGCGCGATATTCGCGGTGTCTCCTTGGCGCCAATTTGGGTGATCGAGGATGGGGTTATGAATGCCGTGCAGCCGTAAAGCTGCGCCGAACACGCAGATCGCGAGCAGCAAAAAGCGAAACGATTTCACCGGGTGTGCCGAAACGTCCAATATTTGTTAACGAAAAAATTTACGAAGATTCCTGCGATCGTTCCGACCAACCAGGTGCGGTGCCCGTAGTGATTGCCGAAGAACGGCTTCGTGAGCGGAGCGACGGCGAGCCCGACGAGCAGCGCGAGCGCGGAGACCGTGAGAAACTGTATGCCTTCGCGCACGGCGTTGGCATCGGAACGAAACGTCCAGCGCCGGTTGAGATAGTAATTCGAGACGCCGCCCGCCATGAACGCAATCGAATAAATTATTGCGTACTGCAGGGCTTGGTCGTGGTTGGGCACGAGCCGCTGGAGAACGGTAAAGAGGATAAAATTGAGAATCGTACCGGAGAGCCCGACAATCGCAAATTTCGTGAATTGGCGGACGCCGCGGCGCTTTGCGACATTTTGAACGATACTATGCAACCCAATACCAATCGGCAAAGAGAACGGTGAAAAGCCCTAAGAGCGGGAGCGAGAACGCGAGGATAAGATTGTTGACCCAGGGGCGATCGCCCCAGCGAGCGAGGATGGCGAAGAGCGGAAAGAGCACGAGTGCGAAACGCGGCATGCTCATGAGGCTCGACGTAGACATCGGAATAAGGATGGAGAGCCCCAGATAGGCGATGTACGACGGCCGCAGACGTTTCCACCCGAACACCAACACGGCGACCATGAGTGCGGTAAAGCTAAGTTCGAGCGCTTGGTTCGCGACCGCCGCGCCGGAGTGCGCGTGTGTGATGGCATAAATAGAGTTTGCGACGCTGACCCACGGGGGTGCGAGGTGCCGGTTCCAGTGCGCTTGGACGTGCGAGAAAAAGAGCGGATCGCCGGTGAGGACCCAGAGATAGGCCATGTAGAGTGCGAGCCCGCAGCCCATCAATGCTGCCGGTAGAAGGGAGCGAATGTTTTCGATGAGACGCGGTCGATAGGCGGCATACCACTCCAGAGCAAAGGGTACGACCAACAGGATGCCTTCAACGCGCGTCATCGCGGCGAAGAAGCCGATCGCTCCGGCCATCAGCCAACGGCGACGACGCAGATAGAAGAACGTCGCAACGGTGAGCATGAAGAAGAGCGACTCGGTATAGACCGCGGAAAAGAAAACCGCCGACGGAAAAATCGAGACGTAAAAAATAGCGCGCCGCGCAACGGTGCGGTCGAATTCACGCTCGAGCAATTTATAGAGAAAGAGCAGAGCGAAGAAAAAGCAAGCATTGGAGATGAGCAGCCCGGCGACGAGATGATTGCCGACGAGCACGCCGAGCGCGCGGATCATCATCGGATAGAGCGGGAAGAAGGCCATCTCGGTGCCTTGATAGCCGCGCGTTGCGATATTGAGGTAATGGACGGCATCCCATCGTCCCCACACCGCAAGAAGTAATTGCGACGACTCGCTGACATGCTGCCCGGGCCGCTGGCCGATGATGACGGCGGCGAGCTCGGCGATGACGATGATGGCGGCGCGGGTAGCCACAAAATCGAGCAGCACTTCGCGCACGGTCTGATTGAAGCGCGCGGCGATGAGCACTTTGAGGATCGCGAAGAGCATCGCAGCAAGGACGAGCATCCGCGAACCGGTCGCCAGGTTCGGCGGCACGACGTAGGTCAACCATAGGAGGAGGAACGGTACCCAGGTGATGGCATCGTGGCGGAGCGACTTTGCAAATGTGACGCCGGCGCGAGCGCTAAAATAGCGCGCGTACTCCAGCCAGAGCACGATCGCGGCGATCGCCCCGAGCACCGGGAGCGCGATGAAGGCAAGCTCGCCGAGAAACGAGCCCAGTCTCGGGGCGGCCCAACTCTCCCAGAGGAAGAAGCCGAGGGTAAGCCCCGCGAGCGTCACCGCGAGGAAGGCAGGAATGCCTCCTTCGAGGGTGCGATGGGTTGGATAGCCGGCCGGCGATATTGCGTTGGCGTGACGTTCGGACACGCCGGGGGGAGTTAAAGGATTCGCACCGCTTCCCTTGTAGCCTGAGGCGGATGAACGATGTTACCACGCACGAGCGTATGAAGCCCTCGCTTGATTTCGTTACCGTCACCGAGCGCGCGGCGCTCGCCGCTTCGCACTGGATGGGTCGCGGCGAACGCGACATCGCCGACGGCGCGGCGGTCGAGGCAATGCGCGCAGCGCTGGGCGAGATGGAGATTACCGGCCGGATCGTTATCGGCGAGGGCGAGCGCGACGAAGCCCCGATGCTTTTTATCGGGGAAGAGGTCGGCTGCGGCGGCCCCGCCGTCGACATTGCCGTCGATCCGGTCGAGGGAACCAATCTCGTGGCGAACGGCTTGCCGAATTCGATCGCCGTGATGGCGATCGCGCCGCGTGGTGGGCTCTTGCACGCTCCCGATTCGTATATGGAGAAGCTTGCCGTCGGGCCGAAGGCGGCGCCTTACGTGCATATCGACGCCTCGGTTCTCGAAAATCTTACGGCGGTCGCGCGCGCGCTTGAAAAACCGATCGGTGACATCTGCGTCGTCATTCTCGATCGGCCGCGCCACGGCGACCTGATCGAACAGGTTCGATCGGCCGGGGCACGCATCAAGCTTATCTCCGATGGCGATGTCGACGCGTGTATCGCAACCGCGATCGACACAACCGGCGTCCATGTCGCAATGGGTACCGGTGGTGCGCCGGAGGGCGTGCTCGCTGCGGCGGCGATCAAATGCCTCGGCGGCAATTTCATGGGGCGATTGAAACCGAGAAATCCGCAAGAGGCGGCGCGCGCGCAAGCGATGGGCTTCGGCGACCTCAACCGCATCCTCGAAATCGGCGATCTCGTCAAGAGCGACGACGTCCTGTTCTGCGCGACCGGGATTACCGACGGCGACCTCGTCCACGGCGTGCGTTTCTACGAAAATCGTGCCCGCACGCGATCGATTCTCGTTCAGGCGGGTGGAACCGTTCGTTTCGTTTCGACGACCCACCATCTCGGCAGTAGGAGATGAGCCGCCGGACGCATTACGATCTCGTTGTTATCGGCGCAGGAAGCGGCGGGTACGCTGCGGCGCGCACCGCGCGCGATCTCGGCGCTCGGGTCGGCGTCGTCGATCGTGGTCCGCTCGGCGGCCTCTGCATTCTTCGTGGGTGCATGCCGAGCAAAGCTTTCCTTGCCAGCAGCGATCGCGTTCAGGCGATCCGTACTGCCGTAGCGCTCGGTATCACCACCGGAGAACCACGCATCGACATGCCGTATATCGCGGCACGTAAAAGAGCGCTCGTCGGCGAATTTGCGGCGGATCGTATCGACGGTATCGAGCGGTTCCCGCTGCATCGCGGCGTCGCTCGCTTCGTCAACGAACGCGAGCTCGCCGTCGGGGAGGAACTCCTCGAGGCGGACGCCTTCGTTATTGCAACCGGCAGTAACGTCGCGCCGCCGGCGCTTCCCGGCCTGGCCGAAACCGGCTTTCTGGATAGCGACGCGCTGCTCGATATGGAACGCGTGCCCGAGTCGGCGATCGTTCTCGGCGGCGGTTACGTGGGCTGCGAGCTCGGACAGTTTCTCTCGCGCATGGGCGCGCGCACGCAGGTGGTGATACGCGGCGAACACCTGCTTTCGGGCGCCGATACCGATATCGGCGAGACGCTCACCGAAGCATTTCGGAACGAAGGAATCGCCGTCCACGTACGCTCGCGGATGCAGTCGGTACGTAAGGAGCGCGGCCGGAAGATCGTGCGCTTAGAGCGCGACGGGATCGCTCTCGACGTCGATGCCGAGGAAATTTTTTATTGCCTCGGTCGGGTCCCGAATATCGCCGGGCTCGAACTCGAACGCGCCGGCGTCTCGGCGCATGCCGTTACCGGCATCGAGGTCGACACCGCAATGCGCACCAGCAACCCGCGAATATTCGCCGTCGGCGACGTCACCGGCGAGTTTCTGTTGGTGCACGTGGCGATCTACCAAGGGGAGATCGCCGCGCGTAACGCGTTCTCCGGCGGCGACGAACGCGCCGATTATCGCCTGCAGCGCTCTCACACTATTTTTACCGAACCGCAGATCGCGGTCGCCGGAGCCTCGGAGAAGGAACTGCAGCGAGCGGGGACGCCGTATGTCGCGGGCCGGTACGCATTCGCCGAGCACGGTAAGTCGATGTGCCTCGGGAAGACCGACGGATTCGTGAAAATGCTCGCCGACCCGACCGACGGTCGCATCCTGGGAGCTGCGTGCATCGGCCCCGAGGCGTCGGAATTGATTCACGAAGTCATCGTAGCGATGCACTTCGATGCAACGGCCGAGCAATTTGCGAAAATTCCGCACCTCCATCCGACGCTCGCCGAGATTTGGACCTATCCCGCCGAGGAGTGCGCCGAGAAAATCGGCGCGAGCGCAGTCGGTGCAGAGCGATAGCCAAGTGGCCCCGGCGCGCATTGCGCTCGTACAGAGCAAACCGCGCAAAGGTGCCTACGTAGAGAATCTCGCCGCGTTACGAGCGGTCTTCGCCCAGCTCGCTGCGCTCGACGCACCGCCGCAACTTCTCGTTCTCCCCGAAGCGGCGCTCACCGGCTATTTTCTCGAAGGAGCGGTCTACGAGTCGGCGCGCAGTGCCGAGCGTTTTGGGCACGAACTTTCGTCGCTCTGGCGCGACGTCGCCGGGCAGCGCCCAGTCGAGATCGTCGCCGGCTTCTACGAAGTCGATAACGGATCGTATTATAATAGCGCGATTTGGTTGGCCCTCGACGAGCGAGAGACGCGCATCCTTCACGTTCACCGCAAACTCTTTCTTCCAACCTACGGGGTTTTCGACGAAGAGCGTTTTCTATCGCGTGGTAATCGCGTGCAGGTCTTCGATTCGCCGCTCCTCGGGGCGACGACGCTCTTGATCTGCGAAGACGTGTGGCATTCGATCGTGCCGACGATCGCCGCGCTGAAGGGGGCGCGCTCGATCGTCGTACCGAGCGCGGCGCCCGGTCGCGGAATCGATGGAGAGGGCGAGTTGGTCTCCGTCGCTCGGTGGCGCGAATTATTGCGCGGCATCGCGACGGAGCATGGGTTTTTCGTGCTCTATGCGGGGCTCGCCGGTTTTGAGGGCGGAAAAGGCATGACGGGCTCGTCGTGCGCGATCGGCCCCGATGGGACGATGCTCGTGCAGGCCGATGCCGACGATGCCTGCATCGTACGCGCGGAGCTCTTTCTCGACGATGTCGAAATTGCGCGAGCGAACCTTCCGCTGCTCGGCGATCTTCGCGCCGTCCTACCCGATCTGCTCTCCGACGAGGAATTGCCCTGGTTGCGGGGACGCGGCGATGCTTCCGGTTGTTGAGCCGCCGCCGCGCGATCCGTATGCGGCACCGAAGATCGATGCAGCGGTAGCAGCTCGCTGGCTCGTTGCATTTCTTCGCGACGAATGTATCGGACGTCGCGGCATAAAGAACGCCGTCATCGGTCTTTCGGGCGGTGTGGACTCGGCGGTAACTGCCTATCTCTGTGCGCGTGCCCTGGGGCCGCAAAACGTGCACCTCATCCGCATGCCGTATCGGCTATCGAGCCCGGCGAGCCTCCAGGACGCGCAACTCGTTATCGACGCACTCGGAGCGGCCGGGCATACGGTCGATATCAGTGCTGCCGTCGACGGATATCTGCAGTACGAACCCGATGCCGATCCGCGTCGACGCGGAAACGTTCTCGCGCGCACGCGGATGCTCGTGCTCTTCGACCAATCGGCGAAATTTGCCGCATTACCGATCGGCACCGGAAATAAGACCGAGCGTCTTCTCGGATATTTCACCTGGCACGCCGACGATACGCCCCCGATCAATCCGCTCGGCGATCTCCTTAAAACGCAGGTGTGGGAGCTCGCACGCTATCTCGGCGTTCCCGCCCCGATTATCGAGAAGGCGCCGAGCGCCGATCTCGAAGCGAATCAAACCGACGAAGGCGATCTCGGCATTCGCTATCCGCGCGCCGATGCGATTCTCTCCTCGATGTTGCTGGGGTATCGAGACGAACAGCTCGTCGCGCGCGGATTCGACGCCGGCGAAGTTACCCTCGTGCGGGGCCGCGTCGACGGCACGCATTGGAAGCGCCATCTTCCGACGACGGCGATGTTGACCAACACCGCGATCAACGAGTTCTATCTGCGCCCGGTCGATTATTAATGAAACCCGTCACGCCGTTTTATCCGGTGAGCTTGAACCTTCAAGGGCGTCGATGCGTCGTGGTCGGCGCGCGCGACGATCGCGAGGCGATCGAGAAGGCCGCGGCACTGGAAGAGAGCGGAGCCGATCTGCGCTGGCTCACCGATCCCTCGGCGGTCGTAGAGAGCGACTTTATCGATGCCTTCTTCGTCATCTCGACCCCGCAAGACGAACGGCTCTCGGCGCGATTGCGCGAGTATGCCGATCGCCATCGGTTCTTACTCTGCTGCATCGACCAGCCGCGCTTCGGTTTCGTCGCGATGGCGGCGATTGCAAAGGCCGGCCCGGTGCGGATCTCTGTCTCCACGACCGGGCTCGCACCACGATTGGGGAAAAATCTCAAGGAAGCATTGCAACGTGCGATGGATGGCACGTTCGAGCGCTTCATCGATTGTCTGGCGACACAGAAGGAGCGTATTCGGCACCGCTATAGCGCCGCCGAGCAAGGTGGGCTTCGTCGAAAAGAGATGATTCGCATCGCCGACGGTTTCGATGCGGAGATTCGCTTCCAATACCCCGAATGGTTTGAAGAAGAACTCGCACTTTCGTTCGCTCCGCAGCTTCTCGAAGATGAGTAGCGTCGAACTCGTTGCCGTTGGCACGGAGTTGTTGCTCGGGCAACTCGTCGACACGAATACATCGTATATCGCCGCCGCGCTCGCCGAGAACGGCATCGACTGCTACGCAAGCCACGCAGTCGGCGATAATCGCGAGCGGATCGCCCAACTCGTTCGCGAGATCCTCGAACGTGCCGACGGCATCATTTCCACCGGCGGTCTCGGCCCAACCGTCGACGACCTCACGAAGGAGGCGGTCGCCGATGCATTCGGTCTCGACCTCGTACTCGACGAAAATGCGCTCGCCGAGATCGAAGGTTTCTTCACCTCGATCGGCCGGACGATGCGCGAGAATAATCGGAAGCAAGCATTTCTGCCCGCGGGCAGCTATCCGCTGGTAAATCCACACGGTACGGCGCCGGGTTTTATAGCCTTCCGCGCCGACGGAAAATTTGCAGCCTGTATGCCCGGCGTCCCGCGCGAAATGAAGCCGATGTTGGCGGAGCGATTGCTTCCGTGGCTGCGCACGCGTTTTTCGGTGCGTGAGGGAATCGTTACGCGCGTCCTGCATACCGTTAATATCGGCGAGTCGGAGATCGACCATCGCATCGCCGATCTCTTTGCGAGCTCGGAGAACCCGAAGATCGCCGTGCTCGCGCATGACTATCGCTGCGATGTTAAAATTATGGCGAAAGCTGCATCGACGGCGAGCGCGCGCGCATCGATCGCTCCGTTGGAGGAAGAATTGCGCTCGCGCCTTCAGGGGCACGTCTTCGGCATCGACGCGATGACGCTGGAGGGCGCCGTTCTTGCCGCGCTCGACGAACGCGGCGAGAGCCTCGCCGTCGCCGAATCCTGTACCGGAGGGCGTGTCGCGGCGGCGATTACCGGCATCCCCGGTGCCTCACGGCGCTTCCTCGGTGGGGTCGTTGCCTACGATAACGCGGTGAAGCAGCTGCAACTTTGGGTGCCAGAAGAGATACTCGCGCGTTTCGGCGCCGTGAGTGAAGAGTGCGCTCTCGCGATGGCGCGCGGCGTTCGCGCTCGCCTCGGCGCGAAGATCGGCATTTCGACGACCGGAATCGCCGGTCCGGAGGGTGGCAGCGCCGAGAAACCCGTCGGTACGCTCTACGTGGCGGTCGCCGACGCTCGCGGCGAGCGGGCGTGGACGCTCCGCCTTCGCGGCGATCGTGCGGCGATTCAGGCGCGGGCGACGACCGCCGCCCTCGGTTTGCTCTGGCGCGAGGTGAAGATTCCGTGAGGATTAGCGACCTGCCGGAGTGAAACGAATCGCACGAGGGTAACGTCTAAGAACTATGATGACCGCTCGTACCGCGCTCGCGGCGCTCCTCTCCGGTTCGCTTCTCGTCGCCTGCGGCGGCGGGGGCGGTATCGGCAATATAATCGGCGGTCTCTCGCCGACGCCCGCTCCGACGAATGCGCCGGCAAGCACCAACGTCGGGTACAGTTGCCCGAGCAGCGTGAACGGAACCAGCACGGCGCGGATGGCGGCTTCGGTGGCATCCTTCGGTAGCGATGCGATTCGCCGGGCCCCTGCGAAAGCGCAGTCGCAGCCGAGTACGCTTCCCGGTCTATTGGAGGTCGTACGCAGCGATGCCGGTGCGACGAGTTCGCGCGGCACGCTTTCGTCGCAGATCGCGCAAGCAGGCGGCAACGTGACGCAACGCTTTCTTTTTTCGCACCTCGGAACGAGCGTTGATGTCGTTGCGGTCGATGCCGCGAAGAGCGCGGCGATCGCGGCGCAGTTGCGCACGCTCCCCGGCGTCACGAAGGTCGTGCCGATGGGTGTGCGTTACACGCAGAGCGTCCTTGCCCCGATAACGACGAACGATCCGTACTTCCATGGTTTTCCGGGTTCGAGCGCACCCTATTACGAAGCCGGTAACCCGGCGCCGAGCCCCTCCCCGGGGACGAGCCTGCCGGGGCAATGGGATATGCACGCGATCTCGCTCGGCCACGCATGGGCATATGCAAACGCCGCCGATGCCCCCGTCGGTTATCAGGCTCCCGATGCGATGGGAAATTCAGCCGTACGGATCGCCATCGTCGACACCGGCGCCGACGTTACCCACCCGGAACTGCAGTCGAAGGTTGTCTACACGCACTGCTTTATTACCAACATCAACACGGGCGTGCAATCGAGTTCGAATTACGTCACCGATCTCGACGGTCACGGCACCGATGTCGCCGGAATCGCCGCGGCGGATGTGAATAATAGCCTCGGCTTCGTCGGTGTGGGCGGAAATGTATCGCTGATCGTCGAGCGCGTCTTCCCGTCGCCGCCCACGACGTGCGCCTCGCAGCTCAGCAGCAATCCGCAGGCCTGTAGCACCAGCGCGTCGACCGCCGATATCGCCTCGGGGATCGACGATGCCGTCGCCAACGGCGCGAAGGTAGTGAACTTGAGTATCGGTGCGAGTTGCGCCGGCGGTGACGATCCGCTCGAAGCGGGTGCCGTTGCTAACGCCCTCGCCGCCGGTGTCGTCGTGGTCGCTGCCTCCGGAAACTCGGGCAGCGCTTCGCTCGACGCGCCTGCCTGCGATACGGGCGTGATCGCGGTTGGAGCGAGCGCGCTCTCCGACGGATATGCGAACGGTACGAGCAGCAGCGGCGGGCCGGGAAGCCCGAGCGCTCCGGTCGAGTACGTCGCTTCGTATTCCAACTATCAAGCCGGCAGCACGACGTGGGGACTCGTCGCGCCCGGCGGCGACCCCGCGAACGTCGGCCCCGGCGTCGACGACTTGCATTGGATCGAGAACATCTATTCGAGCACCGCGATGGGCGGTGCGACCTGCACGCCCGATTTCGAAGCACCGGCGGGTTCGCAGGGCGACTGCCGCATTCTCATCGCCGGTACCTCGCAGGCGACACCGCATGTCTCGGGTGCAGCGGCGCTCTTGCTCTCGGTGAAGCCGAATCTCACGCCGACGCAGGTGCGAAACTATCTCTGTAGCGATGCCTACGTGCTTCCCACCATCAGCGCTACAGCGCAGGGTTGCGGGCGACTCGACATCTATCGCGCGATGGCCGATGCCCTCGGCGACCCGAATTTACCGGCAGCGCAATAAACTCGCAAAGAGCCGACCGACTCGAGCGCGAAGGAGCGGCGGTGAAGAGATCGAGCGTGCGTGCTTTCCCAGCTCTTACCTCGCTGATCGCGACCTGCGCGCTGCTGGTCGCCTGCGGCGGCGGCGGCGGCTCGTCGAACCCTGTGCCCACGGCGGCGCCGACTCCGGTTCCGACGCCGACGGTTGCGCCGACGCCGGGGCTCTGCACCGCGGGGATCGGTATCGTGCCGGTGGGAACCTCGACGCCGACCCCTGGGCCGACGCCGGTTCCCGACACGCGCCCCTCGCCGACCCCGGCTGCGCTCTCGTTTCTCTCGGCGCCGGCGGGAATCTCCGTCAGCGTCAATGGCGCGACGATCGGCGTGACGCCGACGGCGACGACACCGCCCTACGGCGGCAGCGCGAATCCTTTCCCGCAGAGCCAAACGCTCGTGACCGTTTCGTTTGCGGGCAGCAGCCCGAATGGCGCCTATGCGCTCTGCGTACAGAGCAACGCGAATCCGGTTACGATTCTCTATAACCAAAGCGCCGATACGGTCGGCAGTATTGCCTCGGTCGCCTCGGTCTCGCGCGGCCCGGCCTCGCTTCCGTTCGTTCGGATGCCGGTGCGCCGTCCACTCGTGACCGCACCCGCAACGCCGATCTCCGAACACGCAACATTACTTGAGGTACGTTACGATCCGGCGTCGATTGCAGCCGGGCACGTGCATCCATTCGCGCTCGCTGCGCGGAGCGGCGCTATCCTCGCTCGCACGATCACGCCGATCGATGTATCGGTGCGCAGCGATTTGATCCGCGTTCCCGTCGGAAACGCGTCGCTCGTCGCGGCGCGCCTGCGCGCAGCGACTGGCGTGCTCAGCGTGCAGTCGGTTCAGCGGCGCTATCCGCTCAACGCGGCACTCTCGCCGGCTCCGAACGACACGATGTTCGATCCGCTCGATCAGTGGGATATGTACCAGATCGGTATGATGCACGCATGGAACTACGGAAGCGGCTGGCCCGTTCCGGTCGGTTTCGGATTACCGACGATGCGCATCGCGGTGCTCGATACCGGTATCGATACCGCGCCGGGCAACACGTGGGCGCAGGCCGATCTCATCTCGCATATCGGTATCGCTGAAGAAGATGTCACGCCGGTCGGCGGCACCGGCACCGTTACGACACCATGCCCGACGCCGTTGCTCGGCGTCTCCTGCCCCGCGGTCCAAGATTCCGATGGTCACGGAACCAATGTCTCGGGAATCGCAACCGCCGCCGATAACAACGGAACGGGCTTCGCCGGCGTCGCCGGCGGCGTCACGCTCGATTTCTATAAAATATTCTCCGGGTCGGGAGCAAATTCAAGTGCCTCGACTGCCGATGAAGCGACAGCGATCTATCATGCCGTCGCAAACGGCGACCGCGTCATCAATCTCAGTCTCGGGTCACAGCCGAATAGCGGCCCCGATTTCACCGAGCAAGACGCCGTCGAGTACGCGCTGGCGCATAACGTGCTCGTCGTCGCCGCCGCCGGAAACGAACGGAATCAAGGCGTTCAAGGACTCGATTATCCCGCCGCCTACCCCGGCGTCATGTCGGTCGGTGCAACGGCGCTCAACGACAGCAATGCCTGCGCCGGTGCGACCTGGCCGAACGTCAACGCAACGTGTAGCGCGGCGCTTCCGACCGCCGATACCCCCGCGCCCGGTGAATACGTCGCGTCGTACTCCAATAGCGGCCCCGACCTCGGCGTTGTTGCCCCGGGCGGAGACCCGGCGGGTAGCAGCGATAGCGACGATCTGCATTGGATCGCGAATCTTTACTCGACGACGGGCAGCCCGCCGTGCACCACGCCGGCAACCTGCTACACGTTGATCGCCGGAACCTCGATGGCGACGCCGCACGTAACCGGCGCAGCCGCGCTCTTACTCTCGGCTGATCCGAATCTCACGGTCGCGCAACTCGAGGGGCTCATCGACGGAACTGCAGATAATCTCAACGATCCCAACCAGGGGCATGGGCGGCTCGACGTCTATCGCGCGATGGCACAACTCGAAAGCGATACCAGCATCGCCCCGACGCTGCCGGCGAAGGCGCAGTTCGTCGCCTTTGCGTACGGCAATAGCGGCGCCGTGAACGCCGCGCCGACGATCCTCGATGCAAACTTCACCGTCGGCGTACCGGTTGCAGCGAACGGCACGTTCCGGATCGCCGATATTCCCGCGACGGCACCGAGCTATCGCATCGCGGTCTGGTTCGACGCCAACGGCGACGGAAAAGTCGATGCCGGAGACTATTTCGCCGCCTCCGGCCCCTGCAGCGCGAGTGCGCCATGCACGAGTGCAGGCGG
>DAHUYY010000040.1 GCA_027306845.1 Vulcanimicrobiota bacterium
AAACGCACCGGCGATGGGCGGCGGTTTCGAATTGCTGCTGCTCGCCGATCTCGCGCTCTGCTCGACGCGCGCGTTCTTCTCGCTTCCCGAAGTCCAACTCGCGGCGATCCCGCCGATCGCGTGTGCGCTGCTGCCGCGCGCGATCGGCTCGCAGCGCGCGTTCGACGCGATTCTTACCGGGCGCAAGATCGACGCACAGAGCGCGCTTGCGTGGGGGCTGGTCGGCAGCGTGCATGCACCCGAGGAACTCTCCGCCGCAACCGAGGCGCTCTGCGAACGGCTGCTCGGCTATTCGGCGCTCGCCGTGCGCGCCTGCAAACGCGCGATTCGCGTCGACGATCTGGCGCTGGCGATGCGCGCCTATCGCGAGGAACTTTTGCCGAGCCGCGACGGGGCCGAAGGCATAGCGGCATTCCTTGAAAAGCGCTCTCCCGTTTGGGCGCATACCCTTTCCAAAGGAGAAGATTACCGATGACCGCGACCACCGAAGCGACCGCCGCACAGGAAGATATCCTCTACTCCGTCGACGATCGCGTGGCGACGATTACGTTCAATCGTCCGCAGGCCTATAACGCCTACACCACCGAGACGTTAGGGCGCCTGCACGATGCGCTCCGTCGCGCGATGTGGGATGACGAAGTCGGCGTCGTCGTGCTCACCGGTGCCGGCCGCAAAGCGTTCTGTACCGGCGGCGATGTAAAAGAGTATGCCGAGCGTTACGTCGAGCACCCCGAGCAGTTCTGGAAATATATGGTGCTCTTCCAAGATTGTCTCGACAGCATCCGCAACATGGGGAAACCGACGATCGCGCGGATCAACGGCATGGCGGTCGGCGGCGGGAATGAAATGAATATGGCCTGCGATCTCGCCGTTGCCGCCGATCACGCGACGATCCGCCAGGTCGGGACGCGCGTCGGCAGCGTCGCCGCCGGCGGCGGAACGCAGTGGCTGCCGATTATCGTCGGCGACCGGCGCGCGCGCGAGATGCTCTTCCTCTGCGAACCGATCACCGCCGCACAGGCGCTCGATTGGGGGCTCGTCAATCGCGTCGCCCCCTACGAACAGCTCGACGATACCGTGCGCGATCTCTGCAACAAATTGCTCGATAAGTTCCCGCAGTGCTTGAGTTACACGCAGTGCCAGGTGAATTACTGGAAAGATCAGTCGTGGTACGCGACGATCGGGCACGCGCGCGAGTGGCTGGCATCGCATTTCGCCGGTGCGGAGACCGCCGAGGGCATGCGCGCGTTCGTCGAAAAACGCGAACCCGATTACGCTGCGATCCGGCGCGCGCGCCGATGAAAGCTGCGGTCTTTCTCGGGCCGAAGCATCCGCTCGAAATCGAAGAGCGGCCGATGCCGGTTCCGGGGCAGGGCGAGATCGTCATCAAAGTTGCGGCGTGCGGGCTCTGCCACACCGACCTGCACTATATCGATCACGGCGTGCTCACCTTCGCGCCGCCGCCATTGATTCTCGGCCACGAAGCCTCGGGCACCGTCTTCGCCGTCGGCGATGGCGTGCGCGCGCGCCAAGTCGGCGAGCACGTGTTGGTTCCCGCGGTGCTCTCGTGCGGCTACTGCGAAGCCTGTCGGCGCGGGCGCGAGAATATCTGTGCGAACGGCCTCATGCTCGGCAACCACATGGATGGCGCCTATGCCGAGTATCTCAAGGTGCCGGCGAAAGATGTGCTGCCGCTCCCTCCCGAGCTGCCGCTCGAAGAAGCGTGCCTGATCGCCGATGCCGTTTCGACGCCCTATCACGCGGTCGTCAATCGCGGTGAAGTGCGCCCGGGGGATCGCGTCGTCGTCTTCGGTTGCGGTGGGGTCGGAATCAACGTCATCCAGATCGCCGTCGCCGCCGGCGGCGAGGTGTGGGCGGTCGATATGAAGCCCGAGCGCCTCGAATTCGCGCTGCAATTCGGCGCGACGCACGTTATCGATGCGAGCAACGTTCCCGACGTCTCCCGTGCGGTGCGCCGCGCGACCGACGGCGGCGCGGATATCGCCTTCGAAGCGATCGGCAACCCGCATACCGTTCGCTCCGCTATCGAAAGCGTTCGCCGCGGCGGGCGCGTCGTCGTCGTCGGCTTCTGCTCCGAACCCGCCGAGATTCCCGCCGGCAAGATCATGTTCAACGAATTGGAGATCCGCGGTTCGCTTGGCTGTCGCCCGGTCGATTATCCGCGCATCATCGAACTGGCGCGCCGCGGCGAGATTCGCATTCCGGAATTAGTGAGCGAGCGCGTCTCGCTGCAAGATATCAATCGCGGCCTCGATTTTCTGCGCGCGGGCATCGGCCTGCGTACGATCGTCGTACCCGGCCAATAAGAAGGGAGCTCTATGAGCACGCAAAGCATCGCGCAGAGCATCGAATCACTCGTCGAATACTGCGATCGCATTATCGAAGAGCCGGGCTTTGCCGCCGCGGTCGCTTGGAAAAATGCCGCCCCGAACCGAGCGACGATCGGTTGCTTTCCGGTCTACACGCCGGTCGAGGTTTTTTACGCCTCGGGCGTCTTACCGGTCGGGCTCGCCGGCGGCGGCAACCGCATGGAGATCGCGCACGCCGATTCGCGCTTCCAATCGTTCATCTGTTCGATCGTCAAGAGCACGCTCGAACAAGGGATGACCGATCTGCTCGAACCGCTCGACGGGCTCGTCTTTCACTCGATCTGCGACCCGGCGCGCAATCTCGCAAGCGTCTACGCGCGCAACTTTCCCGAGACGCCGGTCGAGTACATCCACTTTCCGCAGAACTTCGAGGCCGAAGAATCGCCGCGTTATCTGCGCGACGAATACGCGCGAGTAGCGACATTTGCAAGCGGGCTGAGCGGGCGAGAGATGACCACCGACGATCTTCGCGCCGCGATCGCCCTCTACAATCGCGTGCGCGAGACGATTCGGCGCCTCTATGCATTGCGGCGCGATGCTCCCCACCGCTTGCGCACCCGCGAACTCTACCCGCTCGTGCGCGTCGGGCACCTCATTCCCCCTGAAGAGCATGCCGAGTTGCTCGCCGATGCGCTCCACGCCGCGGCGACGCGCGAAGGGCGCGAGCGCGACCGCATCCGCGTCGTCCTCACCGGCTCGTTCTGCGAACAGCCCCCGCTCGATCTCATCGCGGCGATCGAAGATGCGGGCTGCTATCTCGTCGACGACGATTTTCTCCTCGGCCGCCGTTGGTTCACCGAGAACATTCCGGCGAACGTCACCGATCCGCTGCTCGCGCTCGCCGACGGCTATATCAACGCCTCGCTGCCGACGCCGGTGAAGCACGATATGCGCGTCTCGCCGTCGGAGTTGCTCGTCGAACGCGCCCGCTCGCACCGGGCCGATGCCGTTATCGTGCTCTGCGCGAAATTTTGCGAACCATCCCTCTTCGCCTATCCGCTCTATCGCAAGGCTCTGCAAGAAGCCGGCATCCCGCATCTTTTCTTGGAGTTCGAAGAAAAAATGTGGATGTTCGACCGAGTTAAAAGCGAGATCGAAACGTTCGTCGAGTCCCTTCTCTTCGATTAGGAGTTTCTACGATGACCGAAACGCATTATCAGGGCAAGCTGCACCATCTGCAAAAAGAGCTGATGTCGGAGTATTATGCGGCGCTCACCGCCTCGGCGAACGGCAGCGGCGTTCCGGCTGCCTACCTATTGATCGGCGGCAACCCGGTCGAGTTGCTGCGCGCGTTCGATATCCTTCCCGTCTTTCCCGAGGTGAACGCATTGCAACTCGCGGTGCGCAAACAGTCGCTTCCGTTCATTCAATCGGCGGAGTTCATGGGGTATTCCTCGGATAACTGCGCCTACGTGAAAGCCGATATCGGCATGTATTTCGGCGGGCGAGAGACGCCGTTTGCGACGATCCCCGAACCATCGCTGCTGCTCTGTAACTACGTCGGGTGTAACGTCTATCTCGACTGGTTCGGGCACCTCGCGGAATTTACGGGGAAGCCGGCGTTTCAACTCGATATTCCGTTCATTCGCTCGGCATCGGGAAAGCCGTCGAAAGAAGATATCGCCTACGTTCTGCGCCAGCTCCACCACCTGATCGGGCGTTGCGAAGAGATCACCGGGCGTAAGCTCGACGAAGAGCGGCTGCGCGAAGCGGTGCGTCTCTCTTCGCTCACCGGCGATCTCTGGTCGAAAATCAAGCATCTCACCAAACGCACCCCGGCGCCTTACGATGCCTACTTCGATTCGGTGACGATGATGGCGCCGCTCTATTGCCTGCGCGGAACGCCGCAAGGGCTGGAGTTCTTCGAAACCGCCTACGCGGAATTGCTCGCCAAAGCCGAAGCCGGTATCGGGCCGTTGGAGAAAGAGCGCTTTCGCTACGTTATCGAAGGGCCGCCGCCGTGGCCGCACCTGCGCGCATTTCGCGATATGTTCTCGCGTTGGGATGCCGTCGCTGTGGCATCGACCTACTCCACCGTCGGTGGGCTCTGGGAGTTCGGCTTCACGCACGATCCCGACCATCCGCTGGAATCGATCGCGCGCCATCTTCTAGAATGGAACCTGACCAACCGCAATTTTCTCCAGCGTTACGAACAGATCGAACGTTATCTCGAGGAGTGGAATGCGAACGCGCTGGTCATTCACTCGGTGAAAAGCTGTCGCCTCTTCTCCGCCGGGCAGGGCGATATGCGCGAGTACTTTACCAAACGCGGCGTTCCGACGCTCTTGGTGGAATCCGATCTCGAAGATCCGCGCTATTTCTCTGAGGCGCAGATGCGCAACCGCATCGATGCATTCTTTGAATCTATCGCTCATCGCCCGACGCGAGAGGGAGCTTCGGTATGAAATACGCAGCGGGAATCGATGTCGGATCGACCCAGACCAAATGCATCATCATCGACGAAAACAAGCAGATCGTCGCCCGCGCGCTCACCGACACCGGCGCGAACATCACGCGCGCCGGCGAGCGCGGCTACGAAGCGGTGCTCGCCGCGGGCGGCATCGCACGCGAAGATGTGCTCTGCGTCGTTGGCACCGGTTACGGCCGCTTCAAGGTCTCGTTCGGCGATCTCCAGATCACCGAGATCACGTGCCACGCCAAAGGGGCGAGCATGCTCTTCCCCGAGACCTCGACGGTGATCGATATGGGCGGACAGGACGCCAAGGGCATCAGCGTGCAGAACGGCGAGGTCGTCGATTTCGTGATGAACGATAAATGTGCGGCGGGAACGGGGCGTTTTCTCTCCACCGCCGCCGAGACGCTCGGGCTCTCGCTCGATGAGATCGGCGCGATCTCGTTGCAGGCGCGCAACCCGGTTCGGCTCTCGACCGTCTGCACGGTCTTTGTCGAGTCCGATATCATGTCGTACGTCGCGCAGGGCAAGAAGACCGAGGATATTCTCGGCGGCATTCACAGTGCGATCGCCGCGCGAACGATTGCCTTGGTTCGGCGTGTCGGGTTGAAACCGAGCTATACCTTCACCGGAGGGGTCTCGCTCAACGTCGGCATGGTGAAGATGCTCGAAGAGAAACTCGGTGCGCCGCTCAACGTCAGCCCCGATTCGCACTATATGGGCGCGATCGGCGCGGCGGTCTTCGCACTCGAACACGCCATGTCGGCCGCCGCCGCATCGTAAAGGAGACGAGAGATGGATATTATCGCCGGAGTCGATCTCGGTTCGCGCAGCACGAAAGTCGTGCTCGTCGATCGCGAGGGGCGCCAACTCGTCGCGCAGGCGACGCGCACGCGCCCGCCGTTAATCGAACTCGTCGACCGAGCCGTCGACGAAGCACTGGCGAGCATCGGTGCCGGGCGCGCCGATCTCCGCTATATCGCGACGACCGGGTTCGGCCGTTCGAGCTATCCCGAACGCGATCTCCAACTCACCGAAGTCACCGCCGCGGCCTACGGCGCGGCCGCGCTCTTTCCCGATACGCGCTGCGTGCTCGATATCGGAGCGCAGAGTTCGCGGGCGGTAAAAATTGCGCCCGGGGGACGGGTGCGTGAATTTAAATCGAACGAAAAATGCGCCGCCGGGGCCGGCGGTTTCGTGGAACGCGCGGCAAAATATCTCGAGACGGAGCTCGCCGAGGTCGGGGAGCTCTCGATGCACGGGGAGAACCCGGTCGCGATTTCGAGCGTCTGTGCCGTGCTCGCCGAATCGGAGATTATCAACCATGTCAGCCGCGGCGAAACGCGCGAAAACATCTTACGCGGCGTCCATCAGTCGCTCGCAGAACGCGCGGTGCTGCTCGTCAAACGGATCGGCATCGAAGAGGCGGTGACGCTCGTCGGCGGGATGGGATATCAGGCGGGGATGATCCGCGCGCTGCAAGAGGCGCTCGGGGTGCAGATTCATTGTGCGGCGCAGCCCGAGATGGCCGGCGCACTCGGTGCGGCGCTGCTTTCGAAACGGCGCATGGAGAAGAGCGCTGCGTGAGCGAAGCGCTCGACATTCTCCGTGAAGAGCACCGCCGTATACTCGAAGTCCTCGACCATTTCGACCGGCTCTGCAGCGCACCAGAAATGCCGGCCGGCTATATCGACGAGTTGCTGGCGTTCGTAGAGATATTTATCGACGCCAACCATCACGGGAAAGAAGAGCGCGCGCTCTTCGGCACGACCGACGAGCACCCGTGGTTAAGCGGCTTCGCGCTGCTCTTAAGCGAACAGCACACCGAGGGGCGCCTCCTGGTGCGTGCGGTACGCTGCGCGCGCGGGCGCGGCGATTCGGGGCTTCCCGAACTCAAGGCGTTCGTTGCGTTTCTGCGCGATCACATCGCGCGCGAGAACGATGCAATTTTCGTGACGATCGGACAGGCGCTCGACGAAGAATCCAACAGAGCGCTCGTCGAGCGATTTGCCGAGATCGAAAGCGAGGTTATCGCGCGCTGGAAGCTCGCCGAGCCCGGCGAGGAGCGCCGAGCGATCTGCGATCTGCGCCGCTGGAATGCGCTTCTTGCACGAGCGTAGGCGGAGCGGCGCGATAGAGAAAGACCGCATCGGCGACGCAGACGGCTTCCTCGTTGCCGAAGGTTTCGATCGTTGCGTGCAGGGCGACGCGCAGGCCCGATGCGACGGCGCGTACGCTCGCAATCGAAAAACGTGCGCGAACGCGCGCCCCGGAGCGTACCGGAGCGAGAAAACGCACGCGGTCGAGCCCGTAATTGAGCACCGCGCCGGTTCCACGGATGCTGCAACTGCGATGCCAGAGCACCGGGAGGAGCGAGAGCACGAGATAACCGTGCGCGATCGTGCCGCCGTACGGCCCTTTCGCGGCGCGGCGCGGATCGATATGAATCCACTGTCGGTCCTCGGTGCAATCCGCGACTGCATCGATCCGTCGCTGGTCGATCCGCAGCCACGGCGCCGAGATGAGCTCGCTGCCCTCGAGCGCCCGGAGGCCCTCGAAACCGTTCACGATTTTCGTTGCCATCTGCCGATCTCTCTTCGCAAAAGGAGCCACGATGCCCCGGTCGATTATCGAACCTTTTCGTATTAAATCGGTCGAACCGATTCGCATGACCACGCGCGAGGAGCGCGAGGGCTATCTGAACGAGGCCGCCTTCAACCCATTCTTGCTGCGCGCCGAAGATGTCCTCATCGATCTGTTGACCGATAGCGGCACCGGGGCGATGAGCGCCGATCAGTGGGCCTCGATCATGCGCGGCGACGAATCCTACGCGGGGGCGCGCTCGTTCTATCGCTTTGCCGAGACGGTGCGCGAGATCTTCGGCTTCCAACACGTGTTGCCGACGCATCAAGGGCGTGCGGCCGAGCGCATTCTTTTTACGACGCTCTGCAAACCCGGTGATGTCGTGCCGAATAACACGCATTTCGACACGACGCGCGCGCACGTTGAAAGCGTCGGCGCTCGCGCGCTCGATCTGCCGATCCCCGAAGGGCGGCTCCCGGCGGCGCAGCACCCGTTTAAGGGAAACATGGATACCGATGCGTTGCGCGCGATTATCGCGGAGGTCGGGGCGGCGCGCGTGCCGCTCGTCATGCTGACCGTCACGAATAATTCCGGCGGCGGCCAACCGGTCTCGATGGCGAACGTGCGCGCGGTCCATGCGATCTGTCGCGAACACGGCATTCCGCTCTACATCGATGCCTGCCGTTATGCGGAGAATTGCTGGTTCATACGCGAACGCGAGCCCGAATTTGCCGGACGTTCGCCGCGCGAGATCGCGCGCGAGCTCTTTTCCTACGCCGACGGCTGCACGATGTCGGCGAAGAAGGACGGCTTGGTGAATATCGGCGGATTTCTCGCCGGTAACGACGCGGCGCTTGCGAGTGCGGAATCGCGCCTGCTGATCCTCACCGAAGGCTTCACCACCTACGGCGGCCTCGCCGGCCGCGATTTAGAAGCGATGGCGACCGGGCTCGGCGAGGCGCTCGATGAAGATTATCTCAACTACCGCATCGCCTCGACGGCGTACTTAGGGCGCCGACTCACCGAGATCGGCGTTCCCATCGTGCAACCGCCCGGCGGGCACGCCGTCTATATCGATGCCGGGGCGATGCTCGCCCACCTCGCGCCGCGCGAATATCCCGGGCAAGCGCTCGTCGGCGAACTCTACCTCGAAGGCGGTATTCGAGCGGTCGAGATCGGAACGGTGATGTTCGGTTCGACCGATCCGCTCAGCGGCGAGGAGCGCACCGCCCCGCTCGAGCTGGTCCGCCTAGCGATTCCGCGCCGGGTCTACACCCAGAGCCACATCGATTACGTCGGCGAGGTCTTCGAGGATCTCTATCGTCGGCGGGAGCGGATCGTCGGGTTAAAGATGCTCTGGCAAGCGCCGCCGCTGCGGCATTTCACCGCGCGCTTCGAGCGGCTTCACCAGGGGAGCCCTTTATCGGAAGGAGCATTGGGGCGGAAACCCTAACCGGGTGAGGCTTTCGGAGCCGTCGGCTCCGTGCGCTTTCTCACCCGTCATCCTACTGGAGCCCACTATGCTCGTTTTTCGTCGCCTAGTCACCGGCGCCGCTGCGGTTATCGCAGCACTCTCGCTCGTGGCCTGCGCGGGCGGATCGGTCGCGACCGTGAACGGCCAATCGATCAGCCGCCAAACCTTCGATAAAAAACTCGAAGCCAGCCCAACGGCTCGCGGCGTGTTGCAACAACTCGTTCTGCAGACGCTGCTCGACCAGTACGGTCAACGCCACGGCATCAATATTACGAAAGCGCAGATCGCGCAGCGCGAGGCTGAAATTGCGGCGAACTATCCGCCGGGCTCGTTCCAGCGCCAGTTGGCGGCGAACGGCCTGACCGAGCACGACCTGCACCAGATCATTCGCCAGCAGCTCATCATCGATGCAGCGGTCGGCAAGAACGTGCAGATCTCCGAATCGCAAATCGCGGCGTTCTTCAACAAGAATCACGCACAGTTCGATACGCCGGAGCAGATTAAAGCGCGACACATTCTCGTGAGCGATCTTGCCACCGCGCAGAAGATCGAAGCCGATCTCAAAGCCGGCCAGCACTTCTCGGCGCTCGCCAAGCAGTACTCGCAGGATCCGGGCAGCCGCGATAAGGGCGGCGATCTCGGTTGGTTCGGCCCGAACCAGATGGTGAAGCCCTTCGAAGCGTACGCTTTGACCGGCAAGATCGGCGCGATTAGCCCGCCGGTGCACTCGCCCTTCGGCTGGCACATCATTCAGGTGCAGGCGCGTAAGCCTGCGGTGAAAGCGACGCTCGCCTCGGTGCATCAGCGCATCGAAGACCAGTTGCGCGAACAAGCGGAGGCGCCGCTGGTGCAGCCGTTCATCGCCGGTCTGCAGAGCAAAGCGACGATTCAGATCAACGATCCGCGCTTCACCGGGCTCTTCCCGACGCCGCCGCCTTCGGCCGCTCCCGCAGCGACCGCCGGCACGGCAACGGCAGCTCCCTCGGCAGCGCCGTCGGCACCGCCGTCGAAAAACTGATCGCAACGCAGCGATCGTACCTCTACGAGGCTCCGGGCTGGTACCGGGGCCTCGTCTTGTGTTGCGGCGAAGCCTTTTAACCCTATGCTCGTTCGTATCATCGGGCTTGGCCCCGGCGACCCGTCATTGCTTACCGTCGGCGCTATCGAGGCGTCGCTCGGGCTCCCGCGCGTAACGCTGCTGCTGGTGCCGCCCGCGTTGCGCGAAGCGCTCGCCGAACGAAAGATCGCATTGGATGCCGAACCGCGGCACGATGCCGCCGCAATCGTTCGCGGGAGTACCGATGCGATCGATCGCTTCGTCGACGAACTCGACGGAGGCGATCTCGGCATCGGCGTCCTCGGCAATCCGTTCTCCGATTTCCCCGGCCTCGCGCAACTCCAGCGCGCGCTCGATGCACGCGGCGCGCGAACGGAGATCGTGCCGGGAATGGCACGCGCGACGTTGGCGGCCTCGCTTGAGGTCGCACTGGTGCCGTTACCGCCGCAAGCCCAGCGTTACAGCTTCGCCGAACTCGTCGAAGTGATGGCGCGGCTGCGCTACGGTTGCCCGTGGGACCGCGAACAGACGCACCGCACGTTGGTGCCCTATCTCATCGAAGAGAGCTACGAAGTCGTCGAAGCGATCGAGCAGGGCGGGCTCGACGGGCTCTGCGAAGAGCTCGGCGATCTCTTGTTGCAGATCGTCTTTCACGCGCAGATTGCCAGCGAGAGCGGCGCCTTTACCGTCGCCGATGTCATCGATGCGCTGGCGAATAAAATGGTGCGCCGACACCCGCACGTCTTTGCCGACGCGATTATCGAAGATGTCGACGCACAATGGCGGAGTTGGGAGAAGCTCAAGGCACAAGAGAAAACGGGGCTCGCGCGGGCGAGCCGGCTCGACGGAATTCCGCAACACCTCGGTGCGCTGCAACGCGGCCAGCGCATGCAGGAAATGGCGGCGCGCGTCGGCTTCGATTGGCCCGGCGTTTCGGGCATACTCGAAAAACTCACTGAAGAGCTGACGGAGCTCGCCGAGGCGCGGCGCGAAAAGAACGATGACGAACACGTGCGCGAAGAACTCGGCGACGTGTTTTTCACGTTGGTCAACCTCGCGCGCGCGCTGGGGATCGACGCCGAGAGCGCGGTTCGCGACGCCAACGAAAAATTCTATCGCCGTTTTACGTTTATGGAGCGCGCGGCCGCCGAACGCGGCGTCGCGCTTACCGATCTCACACTCGAGGAACTGGAGGAACTGTGGAAGAGCGCCAAGGGCGGCGTAGCCTGATTCGTCTGCGCATGAGCGCGCACGATGCCCACTACGGCGGAAACCTCGTCGACGGCGCGCGCATGCTCGCGCTCTTCGGCGATGTTGCCACCGAATTACTCATCGCGCTCGACGGCGACGAAGGGCTCTTCGTTGCCTACGATAGCGTCGAGTTTCTCGCGCCGGTCTATGCCGGCGACTATATCGAGGCGAGCGGCGAGATCGTCTCGGTCGGCA
>DAHUYY010000041.1 GCA_027306845.1 Vulcanimicrobiota bacterium
GACCGTCCGCTCGCACCGCTCGCGCAGGCGGTCATCGCCTCGCTGCTCGGCGAACCCGCGAGCGAGCAGAGCAAAGGTTCGCGCAGCACGGCGCGGAAAGATCGTCGGCGAAGGAGTGGGCGTTGAAGAAGGATGATGATTTAGCCGCGCTTGCCAAAGCTATCGACGCCGTCGCACCTCGCCGTACGCCGAGCGCGAACGATAGCGATCTGCGCCTCGCTCCACCGCACCTTCCCTTCGTAGCAGAGCACGACCCGGCGATCGCCGTCGAGTTCGTCGAACTCCGTCGCCTCGATACGACGATGCGCGTCTATCCGGCGGGCCCGCGCGCGGTGCGCGCCAACACGCCCGGAATCGTCGTCGTGCCGCACCTCTGGGGTATCGATGCGACGATTCGCGATATCGTGCGCCGCTTTGCGAAGGCCGGCTTTTCCACGGTTGCACCCGATCTTTACGCGCGTTTCGAGGCGCCTTCGGGCGATGAATCGTGCGACCGAAAACTTTTTGAACCCTTCGCCAAACGCATCGATCGTCGGCAAGCCGACGGCGATATTCGCGCGGCGGCGCTCTGGTTACAAGCCCGCTCTCCGCAGGGCCTCATCGGTATTACCGGGCTCTCGGTCGGCGGGCACTACGCGTTGCTTCAAGCCTCGGATAATAACGACATTTTCAACTGCGTCGCGCCTTTTTACGGCTCGGTCGACCGGATTACGCCCGATCAAATTCACATCCCGGTTTGTGGAAGCTACGGCGAACACGACTCCATCATTGCTGCCGACGAAGTGCGCTTTTTTCGCACGCTTCTTACCGTGCCGAACGATCTGCGCGTTTACCAAACGGCCGGGCATGATTTCTTCGACGATCGCCGGAGCGCTTTTGCGCCGGCCGCAGCAAGCGATGCGTGGAAACGGACGTTGGAGTTCTTTAAAAGCCACCTCATCCCGAAACGTTAACCGATGAGTGCCACGATCTTTCCTCTCGTTCTTATCGCGGCCGTCGTCGTGACGGCGGCGGCGACGGCCTTCTTCCTGCGCAGGGTCGGCGGCGATAAAGACGACGCAACCGCGCGCTTCGAGCTGCTGCTGGAGCGCGCGAAGAATGAATTAACCACAACGCAACGCGACCTCGTCGAGTCGTCGCGGACGGAATTTCTCGCGCTCGCGGGGCAGCGCTTAGAGACCACGCAGGCCGGCATCGCCGCGAAACTCACCGAGCTCGTCGCTCCGGTCGGCGAAAAACTCAACCAGGTCGATGCGTTCGTCCGCGAACTCGAACAAGCGCGCCTAACGGCCTACGCCGAGCTGCGCAAAGAAGTCGAGCAGCTCGCAAAAAGCGGCGGCGAACTCAGCCTCGCTGCGGCAACCCTATCGGAACGAACGACGAAACTCGCATCGGCGCTCCGTAATCCGCAGACGCGCGGACGCTGGGGAGAGATTCAACTTCGCCGAGTCTGCGAATTGGCGGGAATGCTCGAACATTGCGATTTCGAAGAACAAAAACGCTTTACCGGTATCGATAAGGCGCAACAGCCCGATCTCGTCGTAAAATTACCGCACGATCGTTTTATTTGCGTCGACGCCAAAGTTCCGCTCGATGCCTATCTCGATGCCGTCGAAAGCAACGACGAGGCGGTCAAAACGGCAAACTTCAAAAAATATGGAGAGGCCCTCAAATCACGGATCAACGCGCTCGCCGCAGCGAAATATCAAACGATCCCCGGCAGCGTCGATTTCGTCGTGATGTTTATTCCTGGTGAAAATTTTCTCAGCGCAGCTTACTCGCACGACGAAGACATTATCGAATTCGCCGCAAAGAGAGCCGTCTACGTGGTCGGCCCGCTCACGTTCATGGCGCTGCTCCGTTCCTACGGCATGGTCTGGCAGAGCCTCAAACAAGAACAGAACGTTCGCGAGATCGCCGCGCAGGGCCGGGTCGTCTTCGACCGCGTGAAGATTCTCTCCGAGCATCTCAACGATCTCGGCAAGAACCTCAACGCGGCGGTGACCGCCTATAACAAAGCCGTCAGTTCCTACGAATCGCGGTTACTTCCCGGAAGCCGCGACCTCGCGAAATTAGCCGGAAACCCTGAAGCCGCATCGCAAGGGGATATCGACCGCGTCGAAACCAACGCCGGTGCCGTGACGGCATTGAGCGCGCAGGAGGCCGCCTTTGCGCTCGCACGCGATGAGGAGCGCGATAGAATCGCGCTCCAAGACGGCTCGTTCGGGGGATAACGAGAACTAGAGCTTGTGGGTTGCTTCCCAGCGCTTGAGCGCGGCAAGCGTGTTCGCGACGTGTTTCCCGGGCTGCAAATTCGTATAGGTGTAGATAATCCGGCCCTGCGGAGATATGACGTACGACGTGCGATTGGCGTATTGCGGCGCAGCTGAAAGCACGGCATCGTACTCTTTCATCACCGTTTGATTGGTGTCTGCTGCGACGGCGAATTTACGGCGACAGACGCTGACGGAAAATTTCTGCAGCTTCGCAAGCGGGTCGTGCGAGACGCCGATCACCGTTGCGTGAAGTGCTTTGTATTTGCCGATCGCGTCGGCAAAATCGTGCGCTTCTATCGTGCAGCCCGGGGTAAACGCCGCGGGATAAAAATAGAGCACGACCGGCCCCTTCTTGAGGGCCGCCGCGAGCGAGAACGGAAACACCTTGCCGCCCTTGGTCGCCTGCAATGTAAACATCGGTGCCTTCGCACCGACCGGCAACGCCGCTTGGGCCGCCGGCGTGAGCATCCCCAGGAGCATCGCTCCGAGCGCGAGCGAACGGAAAAACGTTGAACGCATAGTCACTACCTCCGTGCCGTTCAACGGGGCGCGAGCCCACGAGGTTGCACGGCACGGAGCCGAAGCCGGAGGCAGCTTGCTTAGAGGCCCATCCGCCGCGCGATCACCACGCGTTGGACTTCGTTCGTCCCTTCGCCGATCTCGTTGATCTTCTGGTCGCGATACATCCGCGAGACCGGGTACTCATCCATGAAGCCGTAGCCGCCGTGGATCTGCACGGCCTCGTTGACCACGCGCCGCGAAACTTCGCCGGCGTAGAGTTTTGCCAAGCTCGCGGTTTGGAGGAAGTCGCGTTTGTTGTCTTTCTCCCATGCCGCCTTGAGCACCATGAGTTTGGAGTGCTCGATCTCGCAAAGCATATCGACGAGCTTGAATTGAATCGCTTGGAATTTCGAAATCGTCTGTCCGAAGGCGCGCCGTTCTTTTGCGTACGCGAGCGCTTCGTCGTAGGCGCCCATCGCAAGGCCGACGCTCAATGCGGCAACCGAGATGCGCCCACCGTCGAGAATGGTCAAGAATTGTTTGAGCCCTTCACCGCGTTTGCCGAGCAAATTCTCCTCGGGAACGCTCGCGTCGACGAACGAAAGCTCGCGGGTGTCCGACGCGCGCCAGCCCATCTTGCGGTACTTTTTGCTGCGCGTAAATCCGGGCGTCGTTTGCGGCACGATGATATTCGAAATCTCCGAGCGGCCGTCGGCCCGCTTATCGGTGACGGCGGTAATCGTGGTGCCGCCGCTGAGATCGGTGCCGGAGTTGGTGATGAAGGCCTTCGTCCCGTTAATCCGCCACTGCCCGTTTTCGAGTTGCGCGGTGGTGCGGCAATTGCCCGCGTCGCTGCCGGCCTCGGGCTCGGTAAGGCCGAAGCCCCAGAGCATCTTGCCCTGCGCGAGCGGCACGAGATAGCGCTGCTTCTGCTCCTCGGTGCCGAAGAGGTAGAACGGCGTCGCGCCGAGCGAGACGTGTGCGGCCATCGTAATCGCCGTCGAGGCGTCGGCGCGCGCGATCTCCATAATTGCCAGCGCGTAGCTGACGGTATCGGCCCCGGCACCGCCGTAGGCCTCGGGAAAGGGAAGCCCCAGGAAACCGAGCTCGGCCATCTTGGCGACGAGGTCGTAGGGGAAGGCCTCTTCGCGGTCCATCTCCTCGGCACGCGGGCGTACCTCGTCGGTGGCGAACTCGCGGGCAAGGCGCGAAATAGCAAGCTGCTCGTCGGTTAAATCGAAGTTCATGCCGGAGGTATAGGCTGCCGACGCCGGAAAACCCCTCTCCCAGCAATGATCTCGATTCGCAACGTCTCCCTCACCTATCCCAACGGGGTACGGGCGCTCGACAACGTGACGCTCGAAATCGCGAAAGGGGACTTCCTCTTTCTCGTCGGCAGCTCGGGAACGGGGAAATCGAGTCTGTTGAAGTTGCTCTATCACGACGCCATTCCCAGCCACGGCGAGATCGTCGTCGACGGCATCCGCGTCGATAAGCTCCGCGGCGCGCGCGTCGCCTCGTTGCGGCGCCATCTCGGCGTCATCTTTCAAGATTTCAAGCTTCTTAACGACAAAACGGTCTGGGAAAACGTTGCTTTTGCGATGCACGTCACCGGGGCGCACACGCGCGAGATCGAACGGCAAGTCCCACGCACCCTCGATTTAGTTGGGCTCGCGCACAAGAGCCGCATGTTCCCAAGCGAGCTCTCCGGGGGCGAGCAACAGCGCACCGCCATCGCGCGGGCGATCGTCAACAATCCAAAGCTCCTACTCTGCGACGAACCGACCGGGAACCTCGACCCTGAAAACACGGCCGAGATTATGGATCTGTTGTTGCGCATCAACACCAAGGGCACCACCGTCGTGGTAGCGACGCACAATCAGTCCGTCGTCGACCGGATGCGTAAGCGCGTCGTCCGCCTCGAAGACGGGCGCATTTTCACCGACGAAGAGCGGGGATTTTATTATCTTGGACTGGGGCAAGGTCAAGTTCTTTCTGGGTGAGGTGGGGCGCAATTTCACGCGCAACGCCGGCATGCAAGCCACCGCGATCGGCACCGTCGCGGTGACCGTTGTTTTATTGGGTCTCTTTCTCTTCGTGCGTTTAACGCTCGCCGGAGTAGGGGATCGGCTGCTCAAGCAAATTGAAATATCGGTGTATTTTCACACCAACGCGACGCCGGCGCAAGAAAATCATCTCCGCGACGTGTTGCGCGCCGACCAACGCGTCACTTCGTTTACCTTCGTGCCGAAAGCGGAGGGGCTCAAACAACTGCGCCGTCAGACGCAGGGCTCGATCGACGTTTCGATGCTCACGCAAAACCCGCTCCCCGATAAATTTCGCGTTCGCGTCGGCGACCCATCGGAGGTCTCGGCGGTTGCCGATTCGCTGCGCGGTGAGCCCGGCGTCGCCAACGTGGTATACGGGAAAACCATCGTCGGGCGATTGCTGCAACTCGGAGTGGTGCTGCGAAGGGTCAGCATAGCGCTCATCGTCGCGTTGCTTTGCGTTGCTGCGATCATCATCTCGAATACGATCCGCTTAACGGTGTACGCGCGCCGCCGCGAGATCGCCATCATGCAACTCGTCGGTGCGACCGCGACCTACGTGCGCATGCCCTTCGTCTGCGAAGGCGTGCTGCACGGCCTGCTCGGCTCGCTCGTTGCGCTGCTGATCCTCGGCATCGGGAAGGCTGCGCTGTGGTCGAAACTTGCACTTGCGCTGCCGTGGCTGGAACTCAACGGCACGCACGTCGCTCTCCTGCCGATCGCCCTGCAGTTACTCTTGGTCGGCGTCGCCATCGGCGCGCTCTCTTCGTGGTTTTCGATCGGACGTTACCTGCGGACATGAGTCGCGTCGCAGAGGCTGCCGGGCATACTATTCTGGTCGTCGACGACGACGAGCAGCTGCGTCGCGTGATATCTACGAATCTCGAGCTGGCGGGTTACAAGGTCGAAATTTCGACCGATGGCGAAGACGCGCTTGCGCGCGTGGAAGATGCGCTGCCCGATCTCATCTTGCTCGACGTGCGGATGCCGGTGCTCGATGGTTTTGCAACCGCGCGCCGCCTGCGCGCTCACCCAAACCCGACGGTCGCTTCGGTGCCGATCGTCATGCTCACCGCGCGCGGAGAGCCCGAAGATAAAATCCTCGGCTTCGAAGCGGGTGCCGACGACTACATCACCAAGCCGTTCGGGCCGGCGGAGTTGCTCGCCCGCGTGCGCGCCCGCATCGTACGCCACGAATCCGATTCCTCGCTCTCGCCGTTGACGCGACTGCCGGGAAACATCTCCATCGAAGCGGAGCTTCGGCGCCGCATCGCCGACGAACGACCGTTCGCGGTGCTCTATCTCGATCTCGATAATTTCAAGGCGTTCAACGACGTCTACGGCTTTGGCCGCGGCGACGACGCGATCGTCATGCTTGCCTCGATCTCGCTCGACGCCGTGCGGCGACGCGGAAACCCGGGCGACCTCCTCGGGCATATCGGCGGCGACGATTTCGTCATTCTCACCACTGCCGAGCGATGCGACGAGATCGCCCAAGTTATCCTCGAGGAGTTCGACGAACGCGTCGGCTCGCTCTACTCAGAGATCGATCGACGCTCGGGATTTGTCGAAACGCACGACCGCCGCGGCGCGCCCGTTCGCGTGCCGCTAATGTCGGTCTCGATCGGCGCGCTCTCTAACGAACTTCGCAAACTCACCGATTACGGGCAGATCGGCCTTATCGCAGCAGAATTGAAGGCGTACGCGAAATCGATTGAAGGCTCGGCATACGTGAAGGATAAGCGACGCGCGTGAAACGGTTCTCCAGCTTTGCGTTGGCGGCGGCGATGCTGCTTTCGTTCGTCGGCGCGGGCCATACGCAAATTCAGAATCGCATCCAACAGGAACGCACGAAAGCCGGCGGCCTGGCGAAAAAGTTGCAAGAGAAGCGCGCGCGTCTCAACGCGGTTTCGGCGCGCGTGCAGAGCCTCAAATCGCAGCTCGCGCAGACGAACGCCGCAATGTCGTCGGTGCGCTCGCAACTCGGCGCGCTCTCGGCGCAAGAACGTTCGCTGCAAGCACGCATTTCGTGGAACTCGGTTCAGCTTGCGGCCGCGCAGAGATCGCTCGCATTCCAAAATGGGCTCCTGCGCAAGCGCCTGGTCGGTATCTACGAATACGGCGAGCCCGACTACTTAAGCGTCCTCCTCTCCGCGACGTCGTTTAGCGATTTCGTCGAGCGGTGGCAAGATTTACAGCTGCTCATAAAGGCGAACGAAAAGGCGGTCGTCGCTCGCCGAAAGGCCGAGCGCAAGGTTGCTATCGTCCAACGCAATCTGCAACAGATGCAAATTTCTTTGCAAGCGCAACAGCAAGCGCAGCAACGAGCGCAGAATCGCCTTGCTGCGCTTGCCGCCGAACGCAGCAATCTCGTTGCCTTCGCCGACCGGCAGCGGCGCAGCGCCGCGGTCGAAGTGGCGACCTACGAAGAATTGACCGCCGCCGAAGAGGCGCGGCTCGAAGCGCTGATTCGCCGCCGCCAAGCGGAGATCGCCGCCGAAGAGGCGGCACGGCGCCGCGCCGAGGGGATCGCGGGAAATGCCGTCGCGCCTCACGGCCCGATCCATTTCACCTGGCCGGTTACCGGCATCATCACCTCGCCGTTCGGCTGGCGCAAGAACCCATTCGGGAGCGCGCCCGAGTTTCACACCGGGCTCGATATCGCCGCCCCGATGGGCACGACGATCACCGCTGCCGCCTCCGGGACGGTGATGATGGCGCAATGGTACGGCGGGTATGGTAAATTTATTCTGATCGATAACGGTGATGGCTACTCCACGGCGTATGGACACCTCTCGGCCTTTTACGTCACGGCGGGCCAACACGTGAAGCAAGGGCAAGCGATCGGTGCGGTCGGCACGACCGGCTATTCGACCGGACCGCACCTTCACTTCGAGATCCGTATCAACGGCAAACCCGTCGATCCCGCCCCGCGCCTTCCGTAAGGCTTTTCTTTCCCCTCACTTGCAGAAACCGAGATCTCCGCTTGAACGACGCGCCAAAACCTCGCTCCAATTCTCTCCTCATCATTGCAATTGCCGTCATCGCCGTTATCGCCGTGGCGTGGGTTGGGCTCGCACGCCTAAAAGCCGCGAAGGAAGCGCAGCGGCTCGCCGCGTTGCCCGGCGCGCAGACGCTTGCTACCGGCTTCGGTGATGTCGAAAAGTTTTATTACGAACCGATAACGGCGGCAACGCTTCTCCTCGGCGGAGAGAAAGCGGCGACGCTCTACCTGCACGATCACGGCATCGCGAAACCCACGCCGATCGCCATCGTGCCGAGCGGGCACGCCTTGCTCGACGGCGAGCACCTCGCTGACGCGCTCGATACCGCGTATCGCCTCGATGCGCCGCACCTCAACACAGCGACGCAGCGCGGTTTGGTCGATGCCGCTTTAGGCGGTATCCTCGCCGCTCCGCACGATCCCTACACCGTGTATCTACCGCCGCGTCAGTGGAAACAACTCGACGAAAGCCTCTCCGGCGGCGATTTCGGCGGCATCGGCGTCTACATCTTTCAACTGCGCGACGGCCGTATTTTATTGCAGCCGCTCCCTGGGCTTGCAGCATCGAAAGCGGGGCTCACCTATCCGGCGATTCTTAGCTCGGTCGATGGAAAATCCGTCGCACACGTTGCAACCGATATCGTGCAGCGCTGGATTCGCGGCCCGAAGGGCAGCACGGTGCGCCTGCAAGTCGCGCCGTTTAATAAGCCGACGCAGAAACGCGATCTCTCGATCGTTCGTAATATCGTGATCGTGCCGACGGTCTATTCCCAGACGATCGACGGCTTCGGCTACATTCACTTGAGCGAATTCGGCGCCAACTCGGCGCACGAAATGCGTAAGGCGTTGCTTGCGCTCAAAGCCAAACACGTCAAAGGCTACATTCTCGATCTTCGCGATAACGGCGGCGGACTCGTCGAACAGGCCGTTAAAATCGTGAGCAATTTCGTTCCGCGCGGGCCGATCGTCTCGACGATCGATCGCAACGGCACGAAAGTGGAGAGCGAAGCGACCGGAGATGCCATCGGCGGCTTGACGCCGTTGGTCGTGCTCGTGAACAAGTTCACCGCCAGCGCCGCCGAGATTACCACCGGCGCCCTCCAAGATTACCACCTTGCCACGGCGATCGGCACGCGAACCTACGGTAAAGGCGTCGTTCAACAACTCTATCTGCTGCCCCAAGGAGGAGCCTTGAAAATCACGGTGGCCCGTTACGTCACGCCCCTCGACCGGGATATCAACCACAAGGGGCTCCAACCCGATATCAAGGTCGATCAGCCGCTGGATATCCCCTTCGGCAGCCCGCAGGACAAACAATTAGCGGTTGCACTGGCACGTTTGAAGGCGCTAACGCGTTCTACAAAGCGATGAAACGACGGATCCTTACCGCGGTCGCCGCCCTGACGATCGCCGCGCTGACCTCACCGCTGCTCCGCGTCGCCGGCGCCGCCACGGCGGCTCTCCCCGCCGGAGATCGTGCCGACCTCTCGACGGCGTACACGCGCCTCACGACGACGTTCTATAAAAAACTTCCCATCGAGCGCGTGCTCAACGGCGTTCGCTACGGGCTCGTGCTCGAACTCGCGCACGAACACGTTGCGAAGCGCGCGTTGCCGCCGCTGCTGGCCACCGGCAGTACTGCGGGCAACCTTCGCGCGATCGAATATGAAATCGAACGGGCGCGAATGCTCGGCGGGAAAAATCGTCCGCTCAAACCCTACGTCTTCGCCGCACTCTGGGGAATGATGTACTCGGCGCACGACCGTTGGACCGTCTTTCTCGATCCCAAAGATTACAAGGCGCTCAATAACGGGCTCGACGGCACGAATTTCGGCGGTACGGGGATCGTCATTCAACCCGATAATAAAACGAAGTTCATCTCCGTCTATCAGGTCGTTCCCGGGGGGCCTGCCGATAAAGCGGGTATCCAACAAGACGATCTCATCACCGCCGTCAATGGAAAATCGACCTACGGTATCACCACCGTCCAAGCGAGTAAGGAATTACGCGGGAAGATCGGCACGCAAGTGACGCTTACCGTCGAGCGCGACGGCGCGGTATTACCGAAACCGATCTTACTGACGCGTGCGAAGATCCACCAGATTACCGTTTTCGATAAAATGCTTCCCGGCAAGATCGGGTACGTCGCATTGACGGTCTTCGGCGAGACCACCGGTGCCGAATTAGCGACGGCGCTCTCGCGCCTTCATAAAGAGGGAGCGCGCGCGTTCGTCCTCGACTTGCGCAATAACGGCGGCGGTTATCTTCAGGCTGCGGTTTCGGTGAGTTCGAAATTTATCGCCGAAGGCCCGATCGTTTCGATTGAAACCAGCGGCAAGCATATCGACACGCTCGAAGCAGACGGCTCGGCGATCGCGCCGGTGCCGCTGGTCGTGCTGGTCAACGGCTATACCGCCTCGGCATCGGAGATTACGACCGCGGCGCTCAAGGAGAGCGGAGCTGCGGTGGTGATCGGAACGAAGACCTTCGGTAAAGGCGTCGTGCAGACGCTCTTCCCGCTGCGCGACGGCGGCGCCGTGAAGATCACGACCGCGCGCTATCTCACGCCGGAGTACCACTATATCAATCACAAGGGAATCATTCCGAACATCGTCGTCGCGGAAAATAAGGACGCACAATTCGGGAGCCCCAAGCACGACACCCAACTCAAACGCGCAATCGAAGTTTTGAACGGTGAACTCACCGCCCAAAACTCCGGGGTAACGACGAAACTCTAGCGCTCCGTTCGGAGCGCTACGAGCTCCTCGAGAAGGGCCAGGATGCATAAACTTTGTGAATACGCAACTGAGGCCCCTTGGGTGAAAGTGAGTGCGCTCGCGCTGCTTATTGCGCTCGCCGCTCCTATCCGATGCATTGCGGGCACGACCGGCGTCCTCAATGGCTACGTCCGTGACGCGAGCGGCAAGCCCGCCGCGAACGCGCTTGTCAGCGTTGTCTCTCCCAGCGAGACGGCCAAGACCTATACCGATAAGCATGGTTTTTTCGTCTTCTTGACACTGCCACCCGACGTTTACTCGATCTCAGTTGAAAAGCCCGGCACTTCAGATGCGTTTGCGCTAGGCGCCAGAATAGATAGCGACCAGACAACCTCTCTGAATTTCCGCTTCCATAATTTTCTGAGATGCCCCGCATTCACGCGAATCACCACTGCCGCCAGCCGAGGAGGCGACGATTATTGGTCGCTCGATGTGCGGCGAATGGAACGATACCCGTTAACCATTGCGCCTCTTATAACACTTCCGATGCTGCCCACAGCTCAGCGACCTGGCTGCATGTAGATACTCGGAAATGCGCAGCGATCCGCGCAATCGAAGTTTTGAACGGTGAAATCACCGCCCAAAACTCCGGGGTAACGACGAAACTCTAGCGCTCCGTTCCGAGCGCTACGAGCTCCTC
>DAHUYY010000042.1:0-6419 GCA_027306845.1 Vulcanimicrobiota bacterium
AACGCCAGAGCTCCGCAACGCTGCGCACGATGCCGTAGAGCATGAACCAGGTCCAACCGACGACGCCATCGGCGGGTTTGCGCCGGTAGAGCAGCAGCAAGATCGGCAGCGTCGCAAGATCGAGAATTCCTTCGTAAATCTGCGATGGGTGACGATACTGGTTTCCCCACAGCAACGTGTCGCCGGGCACCATACACCACGGGTGATCGGGGCGACAGATGCGCCCCCAGAGTTCGTCGTTGATGAAGTTGACCATGCGCGTGATCGTGATGCCGACGGGCAGCATCATGACCACCTCATCGCCGAGAACGAGAAATTTCAGGTGCGGATGCTTGCGCAAGAACAAGAAAATCGCGATGACGACGCCGATAAGCCCGCCGTGAAACGCCATCCCGCCCTGCCAGACGGCGATGAAGAGAATCGGATGCGAGAAATACTGTGCGACCGTATGGCAGGATTGCACGCGCGAAATATCTTGTCGACACGTAATCATATCGGCGATATCGAAGAGCGCGCGCCCACCGACGAGCACGCCGATCAACGCGTAGACTAAGAAATCCTGAATCTCGTTTGCGGTTAAGCCGAGGCGCCGTTTTCCCGCCGGGCGCGCCATCCAAAAATAGACGGCGATAAAGCCGGCGAGGTAAGCAAGCCCGTACCAGTGTACGGCGACCGGCCCGAGCCGAAATGCGATCGGTGAAATGTTCGGGTAGACAAACCAGTGTTGCATGTAGTCCTTCTATGGCGGTGCCTCTACAGGCCCGCGCGAGCCGCCGTCGTACAATAGGGGCGTACGTGAACACGACTGCGCATATCAGCGTCGGCCTCGCGTTCCTCGCGGGCTTCGTTTCCTTCGTCTCGCCATGCGTCCTCCCGCTGGTGCCGGCCTATCTATCCTTTTTGACGGGAGCGAGCCTCGAAGAACTCCGCGGCAAAGAGGCGTCCCCTGCACTCCGCGCGCGAGCGATGACGCATGCGCTCGCTTTTATCTTGGGCTTCACGGTGGTCTTCACGCTGTTGGGGATCTCGGCGAGCGCGGTCGGCGGGGCTCTCGCGGCGAACCGCACCCTCGTTGCCGAGCTCGGCGGCGCGGTCGTGGTGGTGCTCGGGCTGCACATGATGGGCATGCTCCGCATACCGCTGCTGATGATGGATACCCGCGCGCACGTCGCCGGAAGCCGGCCGCGCTCCCACCTCACCTCGTTCGTCGTCGGGGTCGCATTCGCGGCGGGTTGGTCCCCCTGTATCGGGCCGATTCTCGCAGGCATTCTCGCGCTTGCGTCGCAGCAGCAGACTCTCCAAGCCGCCTGGTTGCTCGTCGTCTACTCGGCGGGGCTCGCCGTACCGTTCTTTGCAACCGCCGTGGCGATTGGGTTGGTTCTTCCGCTGCTCGACCGCATCAAGCGTTTCATTCCCGCAATCGAATTCACCGCCGGAGCGTTCTTGGTTCTCGTCGGGCTCGTCCTCGTCAACGACGCATTCCTTACTATCGCCGGAGTATTTTATCAGTTTGTCCCAGCACCAAAAATCTAGCGTTACCGCGCTCGCCGTCTCGATCGTCGCAATCATTGCCTTCGCATGCGACCAATACACCAAACGTCTCGTGCAGAATTCGCTGCTCCCCAACGAGAGCCGGGTCGCAATCCCGCACCTTTTGCGTTGGACCTACGAACGGAACTTTCACGGCGCATTCGGTCTCTTCGGAAGCAATGCAGCGTTGCTCGTCGCGATGGCCGTTATCGTGCTGGTACTCTTCTGGATCAGTTTTCGCGAAGCGGCAACGCAATCGCGTCTCGTACGTCTGGCCTTCGGCCTCATCGTCGGCGGCGCGATCGGCAATATCGTCGATCGCATCCATTTCGGCTACGTCGTCGACTTCATCGACTTCTACCACATTTGGCCGAACATCTTCAACGTCGGAGATTCTTGCGTGACCATCGGCGTCGTGCTGCTCCTCCTATCGAGCCTTCTTGCGTCACGTCGTCGCACCTGACGAGGCGGGCTCCCGCCTCGACGTCACCATCGCGCGGCACGCCGCCGCGCCGCGCTCGCGAGTAGCCGAAGCGATCCGTCAGGGCGACGTGCGCGTCAACGGCGAACCCGCGCGCGCGAGCCGTCAACTCGTCGAAGGCGACCTCCTCGAATACGAACTCGCCGAAGTAGCGCCGTTGGTCGCAACGCCGGAACGCATCGATCTTGCAATCGTCTACGAAGACGAAGATCTGCTCGTCGTCGATAAGCCCGCCGGCATGGTCACGCACCCCGCGCACGGCACGCGCAGTGGAACGCTCGTGAACGCCTTACTCGGCTACCTCGGCACGCTCCCCGGCGACGCGCTGCGCCCGGGTTTGGTCCATCGCCTCGACCGCGACACCTCGGGGCTCCTCGTCATCGCCAAGACGCCCGAAGCGCTCTCGGGGCTCGGCATTGCGATGAAGGCGCGTAGAATTTCGCGCGAGTATCTCGGCTTGGTTCACGGCTCGCCGGAGTTCGACCGCGGTACGCTCGACGGACCGATCGGGCGCGAACCGCACAATCGCTTGAAATATATCGTCACCCGCGAAGGGCGCCGCGCGATCACGCATTACGAAGTCGTCGAACGTTTCGCGCGCCACAGCGAGCTCCGTTTCCGTCTCGAAACCGGGCGCACGCACCAAATTCGCGTGCACTGTGCGGCGATGCACCACCCGATCTACAACGATCCCGTCTACGGGCGCAGCGTTCCGGGCTCGCCGTTGCCCGGGCAGGCGCTCCACGCGTGGCGCCTGGCATTTGCCCACCCGCGCACCCACGTCGAGCTTGCATTCGAATCGGCGCCGCCGCCGGCGTACGCACGCGTCCGCGCGACGCTCGCCGCACACGAAGCATGAGTGCGTTTGCACTGCTCGCAGAGTCCGGCAGTGCACGCCGCGCGCGTCTGAAGCTCGCGCACGGAGACGTGGAGACGCCGGCATTCATGCCGGTCGGAACGGCGGCGAGCGTAAAGGGCCTGCAGCCGCGCGAACTCCGCGAATCCGGAACGCAGATCCTGTTGGCGAACGCCTACCATCTTCGCTTGCGTCCCGGCCGCGACACGATACTCGCCGCCGGTGGGCTGCACCGTTTTATGGCGTGGGATGCGCCGATCCTCACCGATTCCGGCGGCTTCCAGGTCTTCTCGTTACAGGATCGTCGCAAACTCGATCCCGACGGCGTCACCTTCAAATCGCATCTCGACGGCAGCATGCACCGTTTCACCCCCGAGGATACCGTCGAATTCCAAGAAGCGATCGGCGTCGATATTGCGATGCAGCTCGACGTCTGTGTGAAGTTGCCCGCGAGCGCCGAAGAGCTCGAAGCTGCCGTCGCGATGACGACATCCTGGGCGCAGCGCGGCGCGCAAGCGCGGCGCGCGAGCGAGCGCACGCAACTCTTCGCCATCGTGCAAGGCGGGCTCGACGAGCGGCTTCGCGCGCGCAGCGCGCAAGAGCTCGTCGCCCTCGATCTTCCCGGCTACGCAATCGGCGGGCTCTCGGTCGGTGAGACGCGCGAAGAGATGGAGCGCATGGCGCGCTTCACCGCCGATTTACTGCCCGCCGAGAAGCCCCGCTATATCATGGGAATCGGCACCGTCGCCGATATTGCAGTCGCCGTCGACTGCGGCATCGATATGTTCGATTGCGTCTATCCGACCCGATGCGGGCGTAACGCGCGGGCGATGACGCGCTCCGGAGAATTCAATATCCGCAATGCGGCCTATATTCGCGATTTCTCACCGGTCGATCCGCGCTGCGGCTGCATGGTTTGCACGACCTATACGCGCGCCTATCTCTGCCATCTCTTTCGCGCCGGCGAGATGCTCGGCCCGCAGTTGCTCTCGTACCACAACGTCGCGCTGTTGCACGCGCTGATGGCCGAAGCGCGAATCGCAATCGAACGCGGCGCCTGGTCGACGTGGCGCGATGCGCTCTTTGCCGAGCTCAAGCAAGCGCGCTAATCGCGCGCTCGCACTCTTCGCAGATCGCTCCGCGCACATCGCCTTCACGAAGATCGCGGAATTTCCAACAACGCGTACATTTCGCTCCGCTCGCCGCCCCGATCTTCAGGTGCGGTCGCTGCGCCGCCGCGTCGCGGTGCATGCGTACCTCCGAGACGATCAGCGCTTCGCGTAACGTATCGCCGAGTGCGGCGAGCGCATCGAAGTGCTCTCCGCCGACATAGAGATCGATCGCCGCTTCGTAATCGCGCGGGGAGGCCGAGGCCGCGACCTGGGCGCGTAATTCGCGGAGCAGTTCCCAGAGCGCGAGATCGTCGGCATCTGCGACCCGGCGCTCGTCGGCGAAGCGCAACGAAAAGACGCTCTCGCGGTCGCCGCGCAATGCCGGCGAGAGCGACTGCCACGCCTCCTCGGCGGTAAACGGAAGCAACGGCGCGATCGCCGTGAGAAAACCGCGCAGCAGATAGAAGAGCGCCGACTGCGCGCTGCGACGACGCGCCCCGTCGCGTCGCCCCGAATAGAGCGGGTCCTTCCACGCATCGAAGGCAAGCCCCGACATCTCGCTCTCGAACGCGACGACGGCGAGGTAGGCGTCGTGAATGCCGAACGCCGCGTATCGTTCGCGCACCCCGGCGACGAACGCATCGGTGACGCTGCATGCGAGCCGATCGAGCGGCAGCATCGCTGCGGGTTCGACGATCGCTTCGGGGCTGAGGTCGGCGATATTGCCGAGGATGAAACGAATGCGGTTGCGGATGTTGCGATAGACGCGCGCGACCTGTTCGACGACGTTCGGGCCGAAGCGCACGTCGTCGACGAATTCGACCGATGCCGACCAGAGGCGCAGCACGTCGGCGCCGTAGTTTGCCATCGCATCGCGCGCGTCGATTCCCGTGCCGCGCGATTTGCTCATCGGGCGTCCCTGCTCGTCGTTCACCCAACCGTTTTTGACGACGCAGCGATAGGGTGCATGCCCTTGCAGCGCGACGGCGGTCACGATGGAACTGCGGAACCAACCGCGATACTGGTCGCCGCCCTCTAACACGAGATCGCTCGGCCACGGCAGCGTCGCATCGTGTCCGAGAACCGCGAGGTGCGTTACCCCCGATTCAAACCAGATATCGACGATATTGCGTTCCTTCTCGAAGGCGCTTCCGCCGCAGCGCTCGCATTGAAAGCCCTCGGGGAGAAAGCGTTCGACCGGCTCGGACCACCACGCGTCGGCACCGACTTCGCGAAAACGTGCCGCTGCAATGCGCGCCACGCGCGGGTCGAGCAACGATTCGTTGCAACCTTTGCAGACGAGTGCCGGAATCGGCGTGCCCCAGGTTCGTTGTCGCGAGATACACCATTCGGGGTGATTCTCGAGCATCTGGACGAGGCGCGCACGCCCCCATTCCGGTTCGTAGGCGACACCCTCGGCGGCCTCCACCGCGCGGGCGCGCAACCGATTTTGATCCATCGCGATAAACCATTGTGCGGTCGCGCGGAAAATGACCGGCTGATGGCAGCGCCAGCAATGCGGGTAGCTGTGCGAATAGCTCTCGAAGCGCCAGAGCGCGCCGCTCGCGCGCAGATCGGCGACGATGCGATCGTTCGCCTCGAAGACCTGCAACCCGGTGTAGGGTGCCGCCTCGGCGGTGAAATGCCCCGAGGCATCGACCGGATTGAGAATCGGCAGATCGTATTTCACGCCGGTCGCAAAATCGTCGGCCCCATGCCCCGGTGCGGTATGGACCGCGCCGGTTCCGGTTTCGAGATCGACGTAATCGGCGAGCACCACCGCCGAATCGCGCTGCGCGAAGGGATGGCGCACCTGCGCTCCGTCGAGCGCGCTACCGGGCGCGACGGCGAGCAAACGCGCTTCGGGAAAGGCATCTCCCAGCGCTTGTTCGGCGAGCGCTTCGGCGACGATCGTGAGTTCGTCGCCGACACGGTAGAGCCCGTAGGAAGCGTCGGCGCGCAATGCGATGGCGACGTTGGCGGGTAGCGTCCACGGCGTCGTCGTCCAGATGAGGAACGAGAGCGGGAGCTGCTCTTCGTCGCTCGCCCCGAAGCGCGCGAGAATATCGTTACGCCCCGCACCCTCGGCGCGGAAACGCACGTAGATCGATGGCGAGACCTTCGTCTCGTATTCGATCTCGGCTTCGGCGAGCGCCGTCTCGTCGTGAATGCACCAGAGCGTCGCGCGCAGACCGCGATAGAGTTGTTTGCGCTCGGCGAGCGTCGCGAGCGCATCGACGATCGTCGCTTCAAACGAAGCGTCGACCGTTCTATACGGGCGGTCGAATTCGGCAAAGACGCCCATCCGTTCGCGCGTTGCGGCCTGTCGTTCCAACCAGTAGAGCGCGCGCTCCTTGCACTTCGCGCGCAGCTCCAGCGGATCGATCTCGTGAAAATCCTTGACGCCGAGATGTTTGAGCGTCTCCAACTCGATGGGAAG
>DAHUYY010000042.1:6461-11131 GCA_027306845.1 Vulcanimicrobiota bacterium
CGCCGCGCGCCCTTCCAGCAGCGCGATCTTTACGAACGTATCCTTGAGCACCATGTTGAGAAAGTGCCCCATGTGCAACTCACCGTTCGCATACGGCGGGCCGTCGTGGAGGATCCACGGTTTTGCATTTGCGTTGCGCTCTAAGGCGCGCTGATAAATGCGGTGCTCGTTCCACCACGCCACGCGCGCCGGTTCGCGCTTGGGAAGCTCCGCTTTCATCGGGAAATCGGTCGCGGGAAGATTGAGGGTAGCGCGATAATCCGCGCGCGAAGCGTCGTTCATGGGAGGGCTCTCATTCGCCCTCGGCACCATCGGCTCTTACTTATCGAGCAAATCTTGCAGAATCTCGAAATTGCGCTCGGCGCCGGCACGCAAGGCGAGCACCGCCCCTTGCAGGTGCTCGCGCAACCGCGCGTGCTCCGACATGAGTCGCTCGACGCTCGCATCGACCGCCGCGTTATCGGGAACCGCGCCGCCGGGGACCCAGAGCGGGGCGAGCGGGTAGGCGAGGTCCTCGCAGAGCGCCGCGACCTTCGGATCGTAGGGAATCGCCAGGAACGGCACCGCAAAACGCGCGGCGAAGATCAGCGCATGGAGGCGCATGCCAATGACCGCCCGTGCCGATGCGACGATCGCCGCACTCCGCTCGATCGAACGCTCGGGCAACAGCATCGGCGCGCTCTCGCACGCGCGAATGACGCGCGTTGCAACGTCGGCATCCTCCGCCCCGCCCATCGGAAGGAAGACGCTGCGCAGCCCGTACTCGCGCGAGAGCAGGTCGACGGCCCGTGCGATCGCCGGGATGCCGGCGCGCAGCGCTTGATGTTTGCGCACGCTCACCACCACGTAGGGCGCACCGACCGGGTCGAGCCCCTCGCTGCGCACGTCGCGTTCGTCGGGAGCGAGATCGAGCAGAAAGACGGGGTCGGCACTCTGCTCGACCTGCGTCGCGGGCAGCAGCGACTGCAGGAGCTCGAGCGAACGCCGGTCCCGAACCGTCGCGCGGTCGACGCCCGCACAGAGCGTGCGCACGACGAACTTTCCGATTCCGTCGAGCGGACCGACCGACTGCGCGAAGATCATCGTTTTCTTTTTCCGACGACGAGCGGCGCGAAGGATACCGGCATAATAGAGCAGGCTTCGCGTGCTCGTCGCGTTCTGCAACAGCCCGCCGCCGCCGGAGATTAACGCATCGGAGCGATCGAGTGCCGCGCGCACCGCGCCGGCATCACGCCGTTGCGTGGCGCGGATACCATACTGCGAGCTCGTCGCTTCGGGGGTCGCCGAGAGCGCCTCGATCTCCACGGCGGGCATGCGGGCGCGAATGCGCTCGACGATAATGCGGAGCAACGCCTCATCGCCGACGTTTCCGAATCCGTAATATCCGCTGAGCAACACGCGCACGCTATGCGGGAAGTCGACGGGCGACGAAGCGGTAGAGCGCGATACCGATCGCACCGACGATCGCTCCGACGAGAAAATCGTTACCGATGCGGAAAATGGCGATCAGCAGCGGGGTGTGCAGATGCGAGAAGGTATCGACGGCATCGCCGAGGCCGACGCCGACCCCCAGCGCGCAGAGCCACCCAATCGCGCGACGGTGCGAAAGCGCGAGCGCCGGCAAGAGCATCGCCGCGGGAATACCGATGAGAAACTGTTTGAAGCGCGGCCGTACGGAGAGCCAAGTGCTGAGATCTTGTCGAACGACGAGTTCGAAGTGCGAGGCGCCGATATCGCTGGTGTTGCCGCTGCGCAGCAAGAGCACCGCACCCGCGCCGACGAGCGCGGCGATAACGATGAGGTGATAGGCGCGAACCGGCGCGAGCAAAACGTCGGCCGCACGCCCGACCTTCGCCTTGAAGCGCGCGTCGAAGACGTAGAGCAGCAGCGCGATCAACGGCGGCAACGCGAGCATCAGTTTCACCCCGCGGAACGGCTCGATCTCTTCCATCGCCAACGGCGTGCTTAAGAGCCCCACCACCACGAGCGCGCCGACGAGCACCGTGCCGATGACGACGAACGACCAGCGCAGCGAACGCCACCACTGAGCGAGAAAATTCGCACGTGGTTCGTCGGCACAGGCCGGTGCGTAGACCAGCATTGCGGCGACGACGAAGAGCAAGCCGCCGCTTAACGCCAGCAACGAACGCACGAGATCGGCGCGATGGGTTGCGATTCCGGCGACATAGAGCAAGATCGTCGCGATATACGCAATCGCCGCGTAGCTCGGCCGATAGATTCCGAACGCACCGAGTAACAGCACGAGGATCGAAGGAACGGCGAGCGCCGCGATGCCGACCAGCAAGCGATTCGTACCGGGATAATTCGGAATCGGAGTCGCGGTGCCCAAGCGCATGCCGTCGGCGGCGATCGCTTTCGCCAAGCGATGCACGATCTCAACGTTGGTCGCTTCGATGCTCAGTTTTTTATCGCGGTGCGGATACGGGTGGAGATAGATCACGCGAATATTGCGCTCGCGCACCCCGAGCATGAAGCGATCGACCAATGCCGGAACGCTCAAGCGGTCGAGTTCGGTCTTCTGCACGGTCTGTACGCGCACCGTGCGCCCGGGAATCAGTTCCGCAAGCGCATTGTTGCCTTTTTGCAATTGGCTGGGATCGTAGACCTCGATCGTGCCGAAATTAAATGCGTGCGATCGAAAGAGTTCGGCCGCCGCTTTTTCATGATCGGGATAGCCGAAGACCTGATTCTTCAACCCGAAAAAGATAACGGTCGAAACCTTCGGGTCGAGCGCCAAAATGCCGTTGAGCTCGGCGTTCATCTGCGGCGCTTTAAAGCGCTCGTCATTCTGCAAACGCGGAATCAGTAAGAGGCCGAGACGTTTGGCGAGCAAAATCTCCGAGGTTGGTATTCCCAGCCCGATGCCGTTGAAATAGTCGATCTGGGTGTGCAGTTCGATGAGCCACGGACGCTGCGCGCGCAAAATGCGAATCGACTTCGGCATGAAATGCAGCGGCAGTTGCATGCGCAAACGATCGTAGGTGCTCTTGCGCCCGATCGCGAGATAGACCGCACGGCTCTCGAGCTTCTTTTCGCGCGCGAGGCGCGCGAGCAGCGGGTCGGCGATCGGCGCCAACCGCGCGCCGTTGAGAATCTGCGCGCCGGTCATCACCGTGGTCGAACCGTCGTTGCCGAGATTCGACCCTAATTGCTCGCTCACCGCAAGCGAGGTGAGCCCCGCTCGGCGCAACGCGATAAGGAAGGCATCGGCTTTATAATCGAACGAGCGCGCGAGTTGCGCGAAGTCGCTGTAATCCATCGCGATTTCGACCCGTCGCGCGTGGATCTCGGTCCGAACGCGGAGCGCGGCGACGGCGCAGCAGGCGAGGAGGGCGACGAGCAGGATGCCCGCGGCAAAGCGCGTGTTTTTCTGAAGCAGTTGCACGGCCGATGCCTTCGTCCGCGCCGCCCCGAATGCCTAGGCGGGCCAGTTCGGTGCGCGTTTTTCGAGGAACGCACCGATGCCCTCGACGGCGTCGGCGGCACGCGCGTTGCGCACCATCACCTGTTTCGTATAGGCGTAGGCCTCGCGCTGCGGCAGGTCGATCTGTTCGTAGAATGCGGCTTTCCCGGTCGCGACCGTCATGCGCGCCGAGCGAGCGATCCGTTCGGCGAGCGCGAGCGCCTCGGCATGGACGCGTTCGGCGGCGACGACGCGATTGACCAGCCCCCATGCAAGCGCGCGCGCGGCGTCGATCGGCTCGCCGAGCAAGAGCATCTCCATCGCCGCTTTGCGCCCGATCGCACGCGTCAGCGCGACCATCGGCGTGCTGCAGAAAAGCCCGATCTTCACGCCGGGCGTTGCGAAGACCGAGCGCTCGGATGCAACTGCAAGATCGCAACTGGCAACGAGTTGACAGCCGGCCGCAGTCGCAATGCCGTCGATTTCGGCGATCGTCGGCGCTTCGATGCGTTGCAAACTCTCCATCAACTCGACGCAGGTATCGAAAATCTCGTCCATCTCGGCGTCGCGCGCCTCGGCGATCTCGCGCAGGTCGTGCCCCGCGCTAAATGCCGGCCCCTCGCCGCGCACGATGACGGCCCGGGCGCGCGGATCCACCGCGACCTCGTCGAGCGCGGCGATCAGCGCGCGCATCATCGCACGAGAGAGCGCATTGCGCTTCGCGGCGTTGGTCATGGTAATGACCGCGGCGTCGCCTTCGCGATCGATCCGTACCAGCGCTGAATCCGTCATTTCATCCTCATTTCTCGAAAGCCGTCGCGGGTGCGCTTCGGCGCAGGAATGCCGCCGCCCCCGGTCGCACCCTTGCCCCTATAAACAAGGGCTTGTTTGGGAGAGTGCAGCGATGACGTGTTCGAAATGCGGAAGCGCATACGGCCCCGAGAGCCGTTTCTGCCCCTCGTGCGGGGCGCCGCTCGCCGCCGGTGCCGGGCCGGTTCTTGCCACGAGCGCACAGAGCGAAAAGACGGCGGCGATGCTCTGCCATCTCACGGCGCTCGCCGGCGTCGTTATCCCGCTCGGCAACATCCTCGGGCCGCTGATCGTCTGGCTGGTAAAGCGCGATGAATCGCCGCTCGTCGATCGCGAAGGGAAAGAATCGCTGAACTTTCAGATATCGATGTCGATCTACGCGATTATCTCGGCGTTATTGATCGTGGTGCTCATCGGTATGCCGCTACTTGTGATT
>DAHUYY010000043.1 GCA_027306845.1 Vulcanimicrobiota bacterium
TCCCGGCGGCCCGAGCGTCACCGAAGTGGCGACCGGAGGCACGATTACCGGCACGAGCCAGACGCTCCCATTGGGCACGCCTGTTTGCGACCAGACCACCCCCTGCACGGTGACCAATCACGAGACCGGCGCGTCGGCGACCGTGCAACCGAACACGACGACCTTCGGCCAATCCGGCGGCGTCTTCGTGAACGGCCTCTCGCCGGGGAACTCCACGACGCTAGGCTCGCCTTGCTATTTTTCGTCGGCCGCAGGTGCTTTTGTTCCCGCGTCCTGCTTAGCCAGCGGGTTTGTGCCTTACGCCGAGCCGCTCTACGACACTACCGGATCGACGCTCGTGCCCTTCGGCGGCCCGCCCGCGTTCGACCCGAATAAGGACAACATGGGTCTTCGCGACGGCCTCAGCAACCTCGGCAGCGGTGTCCTCGGTATCCCCGAGGGCTTCACCCTCTTCGAGAATGTCGGTGTTGCCGCGGGTTCCTACACCCTGAGCCTCGTCGTTCCGACCGGGTTCAACGGGCCGACGCCGACATCGGCGACGGTCACCTCAACGGCGAAGATTGCGTCGACGGCGACGCTTCCGACCCTGACGGCACCGGCGATCACCCTTGACGGGGCGGGCGGCGGAACCGTTACCCTTCCGGCGGCGGACTTCGCCGGCGGAATCACCGAGGTCTACGTCCAGATCATCGATACCGGCGACGGCGCGGCGGCGAACTGCCAAGGCGTTCTCGGTGCGGTCGGCGGTGCCGGCCCGGTCTACTACACGATCGTTGCCAAGGCGGCGGGCACCTACACCCTCCCCGACGCCGATGGTCCGAACCTCGACCAAGGCCAGGGCCCGTCGGCGCTGAAACCCAGCCCCTCCATCTGCACCGCGGCGCAAAACGTCGCTGCTGCAGGCGCGGGTACGCCGGGAGACAGCTATAGCATCCAGCTCGTCGGCACCGATTACGACATGTACGGTGCGACCTACCCGATATCGACCAGCGCCTCACCGACCCTTACGGGCGCGAATGGCCAGGCCGATATCACGATCTCAACGCCGGTTACCGGCACCTCTCCGTAACGCGCCTCGGCGCAGATCGGGGGTAACCCAGAGCGGGCCATCGAGCGATCGATGGCCCGCTTGCTTTTCTGCTCCTTCCAGAGCCTCCGAATCTTAAGAGTTGCTGAAGGAACCGACGAAAGTAGGGAGTAAAAGCAAGCCGACGGTGCCTGCTCGGTGACCCAACGCGGGGTTGCCGATTCTGCGCTGTCCAGCTCACTAAACTCGATTGAGGGAAAATAATCGATGAAACATCAACGGACCCTCCGTCGCGTCGCCGTAGCGCTGATGCTTCTCGTCGCATTCCTGTTCCAGGGAACATGGGCACTGGCAGGAACGACGGGCGGCCTCAACGGCTCGGTAACCGATGCAAAGGGTGCGCCCGTTGTCGGAGCGGTCGTCGTCGCAACGTCACCTTCTCAGGTGGCTACCGCAACGACCGATTCTCACGGGCATTTCGCGTTCCTCAGTCTCTCGCCCGACACGTATACCGTGACGGTATCGAAGGCTGATTTCAACACCGCGTCGCTCTCGGGCGTGACGGTGTTCGCCGACCAAAACTACACGATTTCGTTGGTTTTGAGCCCCGCGCTCAAGACGATCGCTACCGTGAAGTCGCGCGCGGCGGGCAACCTCGTCAAAGCCGGTGTGACGAATAACGTCTACTCCGTTAACGCTGCAACGCAGACCGCGGTGCAGGGTATCGGCGGCGGCGGCAACTTGACCAATGCCTACTCGGCACTCTATGCCACTCCCGGCGTCAGTTCGTACATCGGGAACGAAGGCTTCGGTCAGGTCTTCTACATCCGTGGCGCAAGCTACGATCAGAGCGGCTACGAGTATGACGGCGTCCCCGTCAACCGTGCCTTCGATAACTACAATGCAAACTCGCTGAGCTCGCTCGGCCAGCAAGAGTTGCAGATCTACACGGGTTCCGATCCGTCGGGTGCTTCCTCGGCGACCCAGGTTGGTTTCATCAACCAGGTTATCCGCACCGGCACCTACCCCGGCTTTGCAGATGCACAGCTCGGTCTCGGCAATCCGGCGTATTTCCACGAACTCAAAGTAGAGACCGGCGGCGCAACGCCCAACCGTCTCTTCAGCTACTACGTCGGCTTTGAGGGCGTGAACCAACAGTACAACTTCATCAACAACCAGAACGGCTCGAACTTCGCAGCCGACGGATCGGGGCCGAACGGCTTCACCGGCGGCCAGCTCACGCTCGGAACGTTCTTCCAATCGCCGTTCTATGGCAACGGCCCGTGGTCGACCTGTAACGCCAACGGATCCGGCGCACCCGCCGGCGCGGCGACCTACGGCGGCCTCGCGAACTGTTCGACGTACTATCCGTTCGTTGCATTCACGAACAACGCGATCGCCGATCGCGAAGGCGTCGTCAACCTGCACTTCGGTATCCCGCACAAGCGCGATGCCGGGCGCGATGACTTCCAGATCCTCTACAACACGTTTGCGTATCGCTCGTACTACAACGACAGCATCAACGGTTCGTTCGGTAGCATGGCGAACTTCAACAACTACTTCCAATTGATGCAGACGCTCTATCCGGCATTCACCGCTCCGGGCACACCGTATCCGACGGGTCCGCTTGCAAACGTTTGCGCGGAAGTCTCGTTCATCACGGCGTTCGGTTGCGCGACGACCGGCCCGTCGCAGTTACCGTTCCACGATGGTTACATCTATCCGAACGGCACCAGCTTCGGCCAGTCGGCGACCGGCATCACGCCGATCACCTACTACATGCCCTCGACCAATTCGACGAACAATCGTCTCCCGTTCTCGGGAATCTCGCCGAATTATCAGGACAGCATCTGGAACGACGGTTCGATCGTCAAACTCCAGTATCAGAAGAACATCAACGAGCGTTCGTATCTGCGTCTGCTCGGCTATACGTTCTACTCTGACTGGCTCAACGGCGGCCCTGCGGGCTGGGCGATGGGCTACGACACGTTTGCGGCGGGCTTCTCGAATGCACTCGCCGACTACGAGTTGAATACCCACACGCGCGGCGTGCAGTTGGTCTATGCCAACCAGCTCAACGATAAGAACCTGCTGACCTTCACCGCCAACTATACGACGGCAACGGTCGGCCGGAATAACAACCTCTCGGCCGGCCCGAACTGGCTCGCCAGCTTGGGAACCTCGACCACGAACCTGACCAACGGCACGAACTGCTACAATGCAGCCGGTGGCGTTGGGAACTGTTTCTCGGGGTCGACCGCCGGTTCGTACGGTAACCCGACGCCCTTTGCCGCCCCTGCCGCAGCGACCGCTGCCGGCGCGACGTGGCAGGTGACGGTGCCGCACTTCACCGGTGGCTACTTCAACACCGTGACCCCGCGCTTCAGCTCGTACGCTTTAGAGGACGAATTCCGTCCGACGCGTCGCTGGGACCTCAACATCGGTCTCCGCCTCGAAACCTACAGCTACGGTCTGAGCTCGATCACTTCGCCGGAGATGAACTTCTGGTTCAATCAGGCGCAGAACTGGCTCTGCGTTGACTCGGGTACCGGCCAGGGAATCTTCCTGCCGCCGTCACCGAGCACGCCTCCGGGCTCGGTCACCCCGATCTACAGCACGACCCCTGGTGGTACGACCTGTAGCGGCGTCACCGCGCCGTCGGGCGCAGCTGCGGTTCACCCGAATGGGCTCACCGCGGGCATCCCGGCGTTGACCAACCTCAACCCGAGCAACATCACCAAGAGCCTCGTTTCGCCGCGTATCAGCGGAACCTACACCGTCAATCCGTTGACCGTGATCCGCTTCTCGGCCGGCCGCTACTCGCAGCCCACGCCGACGGCATTCGAGCAATACTACCTGGGATCGGGGCGCCAGACCGCGCTCACGCTCTTCCAGCACTTCTACGGCATCGGCTTCAACTCGCCGGCGCACGACAATCCGGTGCAGACGTCGAATAACTACGACATCTCGCTGGAGAAGCAACTCAAGGGAACCGACATCACCTTCCGCCTGACGCCGTTCTATCGCTATGCGACGAACCAGTCGGTGACGGTGCCGCTCGGTGCGAACTTCGTCTCCGGGCTCAACGTCGGCACGCAGAAGACCAGCGGCGTCGAGTTCGCGATTCAGAAGGGCGACCCGTCACGGAACGGTCTCTCGGGACAGATCTCGTGGACCTTCGTTCACGCGCGGATCAAGTACGGCTCGCTCAATGGCTCGCAAAACGCCATCGACGTGCTCAATAACTACATCCGTGCCTACAACGGCCTGACCTCGTACTGTCTCAACAACGCCGCTGCATCGGCATCGGGCCTGAGCGACAACAACGCGGCGCATCTCTGCCCGGCAGGCGATGCAAACGCCGGATATATCGGCGCTCCTGCAGCGTGTTACCAGCCCGGCGGCGCAGGCCCCGCAGCGACCTGCGGTGCTGCCTCCGGCAACATCACCAACCCCTACTACAACAACACGCCGCAGCCGATCCTCGATCGCAACGGCTACTACAACACCTACGCGAACTACCCGCCGGGCGACCCGTTCCTCGGAGCGGGAGGCACGGCATTCGGGCCTAACCAGTTCAGTGCGTATCTCTCGTACAAGAAGAACAAACTGACGGTGACCCCGACCGCGCAGCTCTTCGAAGGTAATCGCTACGGCGACACGACGGCAGTGCTTGGCCTCGATCCGCGTAACTGCGGCGCGAACCAATCCGCTGTTCCGGGCGTCGCGGCGGCCTACCAGGGCCTCGCGAATTATCAGACCTGCACCTTCTCGCCGTACACGAACGCGGGCTATCTCGCGATTCCGAACCCGGCGAGCGGCAAGTTCGATAACATGGGTCAGTATCGCAACCCGTGGCAGTTCAATCTCGGCCTCCAACTCCACTACGACTTCACGCCGAAGATCTCTGGCACGCTCCTCGTCGCCAACCTCGTCAATCGCTGCTTCGGCGGCGACAAACAGCCCTGGTCGAACGCATACGCGCCGAACCAGTATGTTTGCGGATACGGCGACAACACCGGGCTCTACCTCGGGAACACCCCGGGCGCCGGCTTCTTCTACGGAGCCAGCGGTGCCGATCCGGCAAACGGAACGGCGGGTTACCCGGCGGTCATGAACTACCCCTACGCGCCGCTGAACGGCAACGTGCCGATCCAGGCGTACTTCCAGCTGAACGTCAAGCTCTAACGAGCGCGACGCTTCTCGCTAGAAGCGGTTAGGAAAGCAAACCCCGTCGCGAAAGCGGCGGGGTTTGCTCGTTCCGCGCCGGAAGCATCACGTTCGTGCCACGTTTACGATGCGATGAATGCAATCGCGAAATCGCGCCCTTGACGACGCGCAGCAATCTGCGTTGGATCAAAGATCGCGCGCATCTCGCTCGCGAAGTTTTGCGCCACTCCAACGACGGCCTCGATAGTTGGATGATGGAAGCGCTCGCATTTCTCGAGGAACACGGCGAGCATGGCGTCACGGTGCTCGCTTAGCGGAGGCTCGCTGCGCTAGCGAGCGAGGTGCGTGTAGAGCGGAGCGATCGCAGCGAAGAAGATGCCGCCGAGCGCGACCGTCGTCGTCACGTAGGCGCCGATGAGAAACTGAAAGCGCGAGTCAATCTTCCGATCCAGCGCCGCAAATTTCGTCTCGAACTTGTCGTCCATCGCGGTGAACTTACCATCCATCGCGATAAGTTTGCGTTCCATCGCTGAGAAGCGAGTGTCCAGCGCGGTGAAACGCGTATCGATTCCGGCAAAACGCGTATCGATTGCGGCGAACTTACCGTCCATCGCGGTGAACCGCGTATCCATCGTGGCGAAACGCGTGTCCATCGCGGTGAACCGCGTGTCCATCGTGGTGAGGAGCGCGTGAAAATTGAGCTCCATCTTCTGGTCGAGCGTTTCGAGGCGCGCGTTCGTATCGCCGAGGCGCTCGACGATCTGCTCGAATGCTCCCTCAAGGCGCGAGAGACGCGGCTCCAGTGGTTGTGCCATCATGGTTTTCCCTCCATCACTCTATCACGCGATGGCGGGCACGCGTAAAGGACGCGCGATGAAAACAGCGCGCGTCTCTGGGGCCTACGAGGGGCTACGAGGGGCTACTCAGGAACCCGAATGTGCTCGCCGGGAACGAGGGAGGCGCCGTGAAGATGATTGACGCGGACGATCTCGTCGATACGCTCCTGGATGCTGCCGTTCGCCATATGTTGCGCGGCGATCGACCAGAGGGTGTCCCCCGATTGTACGGTGACGCGGGCATAGTGGGTAACCGGTGCCGCGTGGAGACGACCCATCGAGAGGGTCGGAACGGCGACGAGCGCGCTCAGCGCGGCAAGCGCCACCGCAGGCATCAGGCTCATTCGTTTCCGGGACCTCATTGTGGATAACCCTCCATATCTTGGGCCGAACGGTTGTTCGTCCACTAGATTCTAGCATGCCCGCTCCGCGGGGTGTCAAGAGTCTCGAACGTATGTTTGCGATTTTTCGAACTCTATGGTACGTTTCTACCCGATGGCTCTGCCATACGCATGGCAGTCATCGCCCACGGCGAGCTCTAGAGAAAGGATTCAGGCATGCGCGAACGCCCTCCGAGCGAGCGGCAGCGGGAGATTCTCACCGCTATCGAGCGCTTTGCGGCCGAGCACGGCTACCCGCCCTCGGTCCGCGAGATCGGCGAAATCGTCGGCCTTTCGTCCTCTTCAACGATTCACGCCCACCTCAAGACGCTCGAGAAACGGGGGCTGCTCACGCGCGACGCGACGAAGCCGCGGGCGATGCGCTCGGAGCGCTCTACGATGCCCGACGCGATGCTGCTGCCGATCCTCGGGCGCGTCGCCGCCGGCGTTCCCATCGCCGCTCAGGAGGAGCGTGAGGGCGAGTTCCTCGTCGCCGCCGATTTTCTGCCGAAGGGATCCGATGCGTTCGTGCTCCGGGTGAAGGGCGATTCGATGGTCGATGCGGCGATTCTCGATGGCGACCTCGTCGTCGTGCGCCCGCAGAACGACGCGCGCAACGGCGAGATCGTCGTCGCGATGCTCGAAGGCGATGCGACCGTGAAACGCTTCTATCGCGAAGCGGGGCGCGTGCGCTTGCAGCCGGAGAACCCGCGCATGCAGCCAATCTATGCCGACGATGTCGTTATCGTCGGGCGCGTCGAAGCCGTTATTCGCCGCCTCTAAAATCTCGCGCGCCCTCACCGGGTTCGCTGCTTCGCCCGCGCTGCGCGCGCTCAATACCGCGCTCCCGATCGGTTTCGGCGCGCTCGTCGCAGCACTAGTAACGATTCTTTTCGTAGAGCCCGGCGGGTGGCGCATCGCGCCGCATCCGGCTTTCTCGCTCGCTGCGATCGCCGGTGCGATGTTGCCGGCCTTCGGCGCGATGTCCTGCGTCACCGCGATCGCGCTTGCGGTGCAACTAGCGCGGCGCTTCGCGTTGCCGCTCGTTCCGCAGATCGTGGTGACCGCGCTTGCGTTCGCGCTCGCGTTGCCGCGTTGGCAAACCGGCGAGATGCCGCTCGCCTATCTTTCGAGTGTCGGTGCAAGCGGGCTGCTTCTGGCGATTATCGTCGGCATGCTCTGCGCCTTCGTTGCGAGCGCGACGGCGCGCTTCTTACCCGCTGCACGGTATCTCGCTGCACCGCTCGCGTTGCTGCCGTTCGTCGCGTTGCACGCGCTCGGCGTCGATGCCGGCGCGTTGGTTGCAGCTGCGCTCGCGCCGCTCGCGCATCTCGGCGACAGCTACCCGGCACTGCTGGCAATCGTCTTTGTTGAAACGGCACTCTGGTGCGTCGGCATCCACGGCCCGGCTCTACTCGCCGGCGTCGTCACGCCGGTCTATCTCTCGCTGCAGGCGGAGAACACGCACGCCTTTGCCGCGCATCTCCCGCTCCCGCATATCGTCGTCGTCTCGCTCTTCCTCTTCGTTTTTCCCGGTGGTGCCGGCGCGACGTTACCGCTTGCGGCGCTGCTCGCGCTCTCGAAGATCCCGCGCTTGCGTCGCATCGGTCGCGCGACGCTGCCTTTCGCGCTCGTGAACGCGAACGAACCGTTGCTCTTCACTCTGCCGATCGTCGCCAATCCTTTTCTGGTCTTGCCGTTCGTCGGAATACCCATGCTGCTGGCAAGTATCACCTACGCCGCCGTCAGTGCCGGGTGGGTCGCCCGCGCGGCTTTTTACGTGCCGTCATCGATTCCGGCGACGCTCTCGGTCTATCTGGCGACGCTCGACTGGCGCGCGCCGATTTTACTGTGTGTAAATGTGCTTCTGGCGACGCTCTTCTGGCTGCCGGCAGTATGGGCGTACGAACGTCTCGATGTCGGCCTCGCATGATCGTCGAACTCTGCAAACGTTTCGGCTTTACCGGCGCGCTCGCGCACGCCGCCGAGCGCGCATGGCAGCGCGTCGAAGCGCTGGATTACCCGGCGCAGCGCGCCGTCACGATGAACGTGCTCGAAGCCTTTCTCGAAGAAGGCATCGGCCAAAGCGATCTCGCGGGAAGCAGCGGCTACGGCTACGACGACGCCGCGCGTGCAGCGTACGAATCGTTGCTGCGTCTCCTCTTCGGCGCCGAACGGGCGCTCGCGCGACTGACGATCGCGAGCGGAACGCATGCGATCGCGCTCGCGCTGCGCGCGTGCGTGCCGCGCGGCGGAACGTTGCTGACGATCTCCGGGCGCCCTTACGACACCCTGCGTAATGCGATCTGCGACGCGCCCGATTCGCTCGCCGAGCTCGGCGGCTTTGCTTATCGCGAGATCGCGCTGCGCCCCGACGGCACGATCGATAGCGATGCCGTCGAGCGCGACATGCATTCGATCGAACGCGGTGCGATATTCGTGCAGCGTTCGCGTGGATATGCAACGCGGCCGAGCCTGCCGATCGCGGAACTCGAACGTGCTTTTGCATCGCTGCGTGCGCTGCGCGGCGATCTCCCGATTCTCGTCGATAATTGCTACGGCGAACTCGTCGAGGAGCGCGAGCCGACGCACGTCGGTGCCGATCTCGTCATGGGTTCGCTCATTAAAAATCTCGGCGGCGCGCTCGCGCCGACCGGCGGCTACTGCATCGGCCGCTCCGATCTCGTCGAACGCATCGCCGCGACGCTCTATGCACCCGGGCTCAGCGATGCGCTCGGTCCCACGCTCGGCTTCGGGAAAGCCTTTATTCAAGGGCTCTTTCAGGCACCGAGCATCGTCGAGGCATCTTTACGAACCCTTGATTTTGCCGCCGCGCTCTTCTCGGAATTGGGCTATCGCGTCGATCCCGCACCGGGTGCTCGGCGCACCGATATCGTGCAAGCGATCGCGTTGGGAAGCCGCGAGCGCGTGCTGCAATTTGCGCGTGGGCTGCAGAGCGTATTGCCGATCGACGCGCGTTTCCGCCCCGAGCCCGGGGCGGTGCCCGGATACCGCGATCCGGTCGTGATGTCGGGCGGCGCCTTCGTCGCGGGGGCGACGATCGAGCTCTCGTGCGATGCGCCGCTGCGCGAACCATACGAGCTCTACTTACAGGGCGGCGTGAATGCGATCCACGGTTATCTCGGGGCGCTCGCAGCGGCGCGTGCAATCGCGGAATAGAGGCCCGACGCCCCCGACGCAGAAGCGAATGGGCCTCCGTGAACATACAAGGCAGCCACGCCCAGCAACGGCGCCACGCCCGCGTCGAGATTGGATTACCGGTGACGCTGATCGTCCCGGGGTTGGAGCTGGTCGTGCCTGCAAACTCATTGGATTTAGGCGGTGGCGGAATGCGCGTATCGACGCGCGCCGACCTGCCCGCAGGGCAGCACGTCGTGTTACGTTTTTCGTTACCGGGAAATGACGAGCGTCAGTTGCTCGTGCGCGGCCGCGTGGTGCTCTCGTTCTATGACGCAACGGCGCAACTCTACGCCCACGGCGTCGCCTTCACGCAGTACTCCGCGCAGGACGGCACGGAGATCGCGCGCTACGTTGCTTCTTCTTCGGAGCCGCCGAGGAAACCGTAGAAAAAGAACCGGTTGCCTTCGGCGGTGGTGAGCACGATGCGCGTCTCTTCCACCTCGATATCGGCGATCGTCTTTCCGACCAGGTTCTCTAAAATCGCCTGCGCCTGAGCGAATTCGGCTTCGCGCAGGGCGTCGGGCTCTACGTCGACCAGCTGCATTAGCTCGTCGATACGGTCGCTCATCGTCACTTCTCTCCAATCATCGGCCCGCCGGCCGGATTTGTTAGGCTACCGTGAAGGCTCGGGCGCCCGGCACGGGGAGCGCGCGGCCCCGAGCGAGAAGCGCCTTCGGCAAGAACGATGTTGGTGCTTGAAGTTGTAAGCGGGCCGCTCGACGGTCAACGCTGGGAATTTGAATCCGAAATCACGATCGGTCGCGACGATGCGGCGGCTCAGGCCTGCCTCGCGCTCGACCGCTACGTCTCGCGCGCCCACGCGCGCATCCAGGTCGACGAAGGGGCGCTCGTGCTCTCCGACCTCGAGAGCCGGAACGGCACCCGCGTGGAGGGAGCGAAGATCGTGGGGACCGTGCGAATCGAGCCCGGAACGCCCTTTATCGTCGGGCGGACGGCCTTGCGCGTTCTCGTGCGTCCCTAACGTGCGTCTGGTGACGACGACCGAGGAGCTGCGCGCTTGGCGGCGCGAGGCGCCCCCGACGGTCGGCTTCGTGCCCACGATGGGCGCGCTGCACGAAGGGCACCTCGATCTCGCGCGTTTCGCGCGCTCGCAGAATGCCGCCGTCGTCGCTTCGGTCTTCGTGAACCCGCTGCAATTCGGCGAAGGAGAGGATCTCGCGCGGTACCCGCGCGATCTCGCCGGCGATCGCGAAAAACTCGCCGCGACCGGTGTCGACCTGCTCTTCGCGCCCGCTGCCGAGGAGATCTATCCGCCGGGTTTTAGCACCGCGATCGATGTCGGCCCCGTCGGCGAGGCCTATGAAGGCGCGCTGCGTCCGGGGCATTTTCGCGGCGTTGCAACCGTGGTTGGAAAACTGTTGCATCTCGTCGTTCCGCAGCGGCTCTATGTCGGGCAAAAAGATGCGCAGCAGAGCGCGGTGCTGCGCAAACTCGTCCGCGATCTCGGTTATGATTGCGGCGTGACGATCGTGCCGACGGT
>DAHUYY010000044.1 GCA_027306845.1 Vulcanimicrobiota bacterium
CATGTGATATCACTTCGTTCCTCCCAGATGTGCGAACCACGCCGCCGTGGCCTCCCGGATGGCATCGGAACCCCACACCGGCGCATCGACCCAGTCGGCGATGTGCTCCAGCATACGCTCGACCCCCTCCTCGAAAGGCACGCGCGCGCGCCACCCAAGCAAACGCTGCGCTTTAGCCACGTCGGCAAACGTGCAATCCGGCTCGCCGGGACGCTTCGGAATGTGTTCCACTGGACCGCCCAGTAATTGCACTAGACGATTGACGCTGTATGTCCCGCCGCTGCCGAGGTTGATCGCCTCGCCTGCTATGGAAGAGGCTGCTGCCATTGTCAATCCATCGACGATATCGCCGACATAGGTGAAATCGCGCGTTTGGGTGCCGTCGCCCACGACGGTATAGGGTCGGCCTGCCAGCTTCTGCGCGAGAAATACGCCGAACACCGCTCCGTACGTCCCCGACGTTCGCGCCCGTGGTCCGAACACGTTAAAAAAACGCAGCGATACCGTCGGAATTCGATAGACCGATCCCCAATGCAACGCGAGGCACTCGCCAAGATATTTGGTCAAAGCATATGGGTACTGCGGCCGTACCGCTGCAGTCTCGGGGGTTGGAAATTCGTCGGGGATCCCGTAGCAAGAGGACGACGCCGCGTAAACCAAGCGACGTACGCCGTGGCGACGAGCAGCTTCGACAACGGCAAACGTTCCGTTCACGTTTGCGTGATAATAGTCACCCGGCCGTTCGATGGAGGGCACGATATCTGCGAGCGCGGCGAGATGAAAGACTACCTCGGCTCCAGCAAACAAGGCGCCGGCGAGAGGGTCGTTGACGTCGAGCGCGTGAAACGACAGGTTCGGGTGGTCCCGAACGCCTGCGAGGTTCTTTGCGCGCCCAACCGCAAGATTGTCGATGACGACGACTTCATGCCCGTCGGCGAGCAGTCGATCGACGAGATGACTTCCGATAAAGCCGGCGCCGCCAGTAACAACGACGCGGCTCATGCGCGCGCAGCTGACGTGGAGTCACCGGCGGGGCTATCGTCAATCCGTTCGCGCAGCGCCATAGCTATGGCATGATTGAGGACAAGGTGCCCATCCTCTTGCTGGCCGATATGCACCGCCGGCACAATGACTCGAAGGTGCGCGCGCTCTGCCAGCCTGCCGCCGGGCGAGCCGCAAAGACCGACGACGAGAGCACCGTTTTCCATTGCGTAGTCGATTGCTTTTATGACGTTGGGGGAATTCCCTGACCCGGAGACCGCAATAACGACATCTCCCGACTCCATAAGCGTTCGCAGTTGCTCGACGAACACATCTTCAAAGGTTTGATCGTTGCCGTATGCCGTCATCAACGGAACGTTATCGGTTAACGAGACGGCGCGCACTCGCGCCCTTCCGTCAATTCGCGTGAACTTGCTCAGATCGTTCATCATGTGGGAGGCGGTCGCGGCACTGCCGCCGTTCCCAAGAATAAAGATCGTCCCTCCGCGTTCCCAAACGCCGAATAGGGCTTCCACGACGGCTCGCACGTCGTCGCGCGAGATGGCGCGAATCGCCGCTTCCACTTCGGATAAGTATCGTTCGGTTGCGTCCATAGGTCCGATAGAATATCGGTCGAAGCTCGGCTAAGATTTAGGTCGCAGGGGTTTGCGCTCGTTTCGGGGGACGTAATACCGACATGAAAGCCATTATACTCGCGGGAGGGCTGGGTACTCGCATCAGCGAGGAGACCCTGCTTCGGCCGAAACCGATGATCGATCTCGGCGGCAAGCCGGTTCTTTGGCACGTGATGAAGACGTATTCGCACTGGGGCATCAACGATTTTATCGTGTGCTGCGGATACCGCGGTTACATGATCAAGGAGTATTTTCACAACTACGCCTTGCACATGTCCGATGTGACGATCGACCTGCGGGAAGATGCGCTGACGGTGCATCGCAGCGACGTCGAGCCGTGGAAGATCACGTTGGTGGATACCGGAGAGGCCACTCAGACGGGCGGGCGCCTCAAACGAGTGCGCCGTTACCTCGAGCCTGGTGAGCTCTTCTGCTTCACCTACGGCGACGGCCTAAGCGACGTCAACGTTGCGGACACCATCGCGTTTCATCGGTCGCAAGGCGCTTTGGCCACCCTCACGGCAGTTCAGCCGCCCGGACGATTCGGACAGATCGAACTCTCGGAGCACCGCATCACCTCGTTCCGGGAGAAACCTCCGGGTGACGGGGTCTGGATCAATGGCGGATACTTCGTACTGCATCCCGACGTCATCGATTACATCGAAGGGGATGAGACGGTTTGGGAGCGAGAGCCGATGGAGCGTCTTGCGCTCGAGCATAACCTCGCCGCTTACAAGCACGGCGGCTTTTGGCAACCGATGGACACTATGCGCGACAAGACGCTCCTCGAAAACCTTTGGGCGGGGGGCCGCCCGCCGTGGAAAGTCTGGGACTAGCGCACGCGCAGCACGCGCGCGGGGTTCCCTGCCACAACCACGCCCGCCTCGACGTTCCGTGTCACGACGCTGCCCGCGCCCACGATGCTTCCGGCGCCGATTGCCACACGCGGCAGCACGACCGCTCCGCTTCCAACGAACGCGCCTCTGCCGACGCTCACGCAGCCGGCCAAGGTCGCACCCGGGCCGATGTGAACGCCCGCCTCAAGCTCGCACTCGTGATCGACGCTCGCGCGCGTGTTTACGATACAAGCCTCGCCTATTCTCGCGCGAGCCGCCACCACGGATCCTGCCAGCAACTGGCTCCCCTTGCCGACGGCGGCGTTGGAGGCCACATATGCCGCCGGATGGACCGCCGTGGCAACGCCTATGCCGTTCCGTTCGAAAGCAGCCTGAACTTCGAGCCGGTCCGGGCCGCGCGAGCCGCCGATCGCCGCAAGCCCCATCACGGGACCGGGAGCGCGCTGTTCGAGCCAGCGCCGGAATCCCTCGTCGCCGAAGTAGAGCGGCACGCCCTCCAGCGCCGGCGTCGCCAGCGGATCGCTGTCGAAGAGTGCCTCGATGGGGACGCCCAGGCGCTCGTAAAGCTCGGCGAGGACGATCGCTTGTCCGGTGGATCCCCACAGCACGATTCGCATGCACGCCGATTGGCCTTCCACATAACGCATCCTCCGCTCAACGCACCCATTCTCTTAGCCGATGACTGAAGTTGAGCCGTTCAACCGCCGTCGACACGAAAAAGGAGCACCATGCAGGCAATCCGACAGGGCGTCGGTGAGACCCTCGAACACATTCCGGTGTTCGCGCCCCACATCGGTGTCGACACGCTCAAACATCTGACTGATGCGCTGGATGTCGGCTGGCTTGGAATGGGAGCCACGACCAAAGACTTCGAGGAGCGCATCGCCGCGTATCTGGAGTTGGATGGGCGTCACGTCGTTGCCACCAATACCGGGACCTCGGCTCTCCACATCGCCCTGCTCGCCGCAGGCGTCGGACCGGGCGATGAGGTTATCGTCCCGTCCTTCAACTACGTTGCCGATCACCAGGCGATCCGGTATACCGGAGCGGATGTCGTCATGTGCGACGTGCGCGACGATAATCTCGGGATCGACGTTGAGAAGGCGCGGCGGCTCGTAACCAGCCGAACCAAAGCGCTCATCCCCCTGCATTTCGCCGGCATTCCGTGCGACCGCAAAGCAACGTACGCTCTCGCGCGCGAGTTCGGGCTCCGCGTCGTCGAGGATGCATGCCATGCCCTCGGCAGCACGATCGATGGAGCGAAGATAGGCAGCGACGGCGACATCGCGTGCTTTAGTTTCGACCCGGTCAAAATCATCACGTCGATCGACGGCGGCTGCGTCGTCGTCAACAGCGAGGAAGAGCTTGCCAAACTGCAGCACCTTCGGCTCCTCGGCGTCGATAAAGACACGACCGAACGGTACAAAAACGCGCGAGCCTGGGAATACGACGTCGTCGATCAAGGCTATCGCTACCACCTGACAAACATTATGGCCAGCGTGGGCGTTTCGCAGATCAAACGGATCGACGAATTCATCGTCAGCCGCCGGCTCGTTTGCGAACGCTATAGCCGAGCGTTTTCGTCGTTAGACGGAGCGCGCGTGCTACGCCTGGATTACGCGGACGTGAGCCCATTTATTTACAGCCTGCGAGTGCTCGGAAACCGTCGCACGGAGCTCATCGAGCACCTAAAGGAACGCGGCATCGCCGCAGGCATACACTTCATGCCCGTGCACCATCACTCGTATTTCTCGCACTGCCGTCGCGACGACATGGCCGTAACTGATCGCGTCGCCTCCGAAGTTGTTACGCTCCCGCTGCATTCGAATATGAAGCCCGCATTCGTCGAGCGCGTGATCGACGGCGTCTGCATTTTTTTAGTTAAACATGCAGCTCTCGATCGAAACATCGGAATTAAAAACATACCTTCGCAACCAACTGCGTTTTCATTTCCCGGTTGCGGAGGATGCCTTTGCCGGCTTCGACGAGGTCGTCGACGAAGCGTTACTCCGGCTCGCCACGTGTTTTCGAGACGTCATTCTTCCAGGATATAGGAAAAACGGCGAGCCTTTTTTCAACCATCTCCACGCAGATCAAAATGCGAGTTTCTACTACTTTTGCGCCAACAGCGCTTATCGGATGGGGTTCTCAGAGCTTGCGTCGCTGTTCTTTCTGTTTAATAAAATGCAGAACGGCCTGGTTTGTATGTACGATACCGTGCTGCCGGACGTCTTTTTGCTCATCCACACGGTCGGCACGGTGCTCGGCAAGGCCTCATACGGCTCCAACTTCGTAGCTTACCAGAACGTCACCGTCGGGACGGAATCCGGGCGTCAACCGGCGATCGGGGACAACGTGGTCATTTACGGCGGCTCGATGATCCTCGGCCAGACGAGCCTTGGTAGCGGCTCGGTCGTTTCCGCGAATTCGACGGTGATCGACGACAGCGTCCCGCCCGACCACATCGCCATCGGTCGATCTCCGCAGCTCCTGATCAAAGCCCGGCGCCGCGATTTCATGCACCAGTACTGGGAGCGGGCTTCGCGATAGCCTAGGGTAACGTCGCTTCCGCCAGCGTGGGCCAGGTGCGATCGGCGTTCGATAGCACGGTCGCATCACGCGGCCAGGCAATAGCGAGGGCCGGGTCGTCGAATCGAACGCCTCTGGCCGCTTGCGGAGCGTGAACGCCGGCGATGAGGTAGAGCGCTTCGGTGTCGTCTTCGAGCGTTTGATAGCCGTGCGCCAGGCCCTGGGGAATGTACAAGGCCAAGCGATTTGTATCGTCGAGCCGCACCCCGAACCACCGCCCGAAGGTCGGGCTATCGGCGCGCAGGTCCACGGCGACGTCAAACAGAGCCCCGCGCGTAGCGCGGACGAGCTTCGTTTCGCCGTGGGGCCGCACTTGGTAGTGCAATCCGCGAACGGTTCCGGCCTTGGCGTTGTGCGCGATACTGTGCTGATCGAATCGATCCACCAGGGCCCGGTCGCGAAACGTCTGCGCGTCGAACGTTCTCGCGAAAAATCCGCGTTCGTCGCGGCGCATCTCGGGTTCGATGATGAAAACGCCCTCAAGGGCGGTCGACGCAACGTTCAAAAGATGTCAAATTCCGGCATGGCAGCGACAAACCGGCCTCCCCAGTCGCGGACGAACGCATTTTGAGCGACCACTTCGTCGCGCAGATTCCATGGAAGAATCAGGATGTAGTCCGGCTTCGTTTCCTTATAACGGCTCGTCTCGAAGACCGGCACGCGGGACCCGGGCAGCAACGTTCCCACCTTGGCCGGATTGCGATCGACCGTGTATTGCAACAGGTCCGTGCCGACCCCGCAGTAATTCAAAAGCGTGTTCCCTTTGGCGGGCGCGCCGTAACCTGCCACGCTCTTGTTCTGCTCTGCCGCATCCAGCAAAAACCGCAGCACCCGGCGCTTACGAGCCGCCACCTTCGCCGGGAACGCACGATACACGTCGATCGACGTGATACCGAAATCCCGTTCTCGGCGCCTGAAATCCCCGATTGCCGCAGACTCCTGGAACGCTCCCTCGTGGCCGATCCACACGCGCAGCGATCCACCGTGAGTCGAGAGTTCCTCGACGTCGTATGCGGCTAGTTCGTGCGCCTCGAGGACGCCCTCTAACGAATGCAGCGAATAATACGAAAAATGCTCGTGATAGATGGTATCGAACTCGACGCCTTCGATCAGCCGCATGAGGTGGGGGAACTCGACCGTCAGGGATCCCCGCTCGGCTAGGAGCGCGGCGAGACCGCCGAAAAAATCGTGGACGTCCGGCACGTGCGCGATCACGTTGTTCGCGATCACCAGGTCCGCCCCACCGTGGCGCCCGCGCAATTCGCCGCCGGTCGCTTCGCCCAGGAAGACGTTTTCGGTTACGATGCCGCGGCCGCGCGCTACCGCGGCTACGTTCGCCGCCGGCTCGACGCCGACGACGGGGATGCCCGCATCGACAAAATACTGCAAGAGATAGCCGTCGTTGCTGGCCGCTTCCACCACCAGCGACTCTTTCGTCAGGCCCAGACGATCGATCGCCGTCTCCGCGTAGTTCCGGCTATGCGCCAACCACGAGTCCGAGTACGACGAGAAATACGCATATTCGGAGAAAATGTGTTCGCGCGACTGGACCGCTTCTAATTGCACGAGAAAGCAGCGTTCGCACACGTACGCATGGAGCGGATACGTCGGTTCCATCGCGCGCGCGCGATCCGCGGCGATATAGGAATTTGAGAGCGGCGACGAACCGAGGTCTGCGAACGTCACCGAGAGCGGAGCGCCGCACGAGCGGCAGTTTAACTCGCCGTTCATGCCTCGAAGTACCCCCGAATCTGTTCGATCGTCAGGTCGCGCATATCGGCCCCCTTGTCCCACTCGCGATACCACTCGGCAGTCCGGCGGATCGCCTGTTCGTCACTCATTCGATTGCGCCAGCCCAGGCGGTTTCGGGATTTGGCGGAGTCGAGTAACAACAAATGCGCCTCGTGCGGCTGATGATGATGGCGGACGACGTTTACCGTTGTATCGGAACCCATTTCAGCGAGCAGCCGCGAAGCCATTTCGCCCACCGTTATCTGTTGCATCGCCGCCGGCCCAAAATTCCACGCCTCGCTAAAACCCCGTGGGTCCTCGGCTGCGCGCCGGGCAAGGAGCAAGTATCCCGAAAGCGGTTCTAAGACGTGCTGCCATGGACGAACGGCGGTCGGGTTTCTCAATTCCAACTCGCTGCCGTTGCGAACCGCCCGCACGAGATCGGGGACGAGACGCTTGTGCGACCAATCGCCCCCGCCGATCACGTTCCCCGCCCGAGCCGAGGCAATCGCGGTTCCCGAAGAAAAAAACGAACGTCGATAGGCATGAACGACCAATTCCGCGGCGCCTTTGCTACTGCTGTACGGGTCGTCTCCGCCCATGCGCTCGATTTCGCGATAGCCCCAGATCCATTCGCGGTTCTCGTAGCACTTATCGCTACTGACCACCACAACCGCACGCAACGCGTCGCAGGCCCTGGCGGCCTCGAGCACGTTGACGGTTCCCATGACGTTGGTTGCATAGGTTCCCACCGGGTCCGCGTAGCCGTCGGCCACCAACGCTTGTGCCGCGAGATGAAAGAGATACTCCGGCTCCGCGGTCCGGATGACCCGGCGTAGCGATTCGAGGTCCCGAACATCTCCAACGTGTGAATCGATTTCGCGTTCCAACCCGAGCAGCGTAAAAAGATTCGGCTCCGTAGCCGGCTCCAGAGCAAAGCCGGTCACGCGCGCCCCGGCCTCCAAGAGAATGGCGCTTAGCCAAGCGCCCTTAAAGCCCGTGTGCCCAGTTATCAGTACGTGCCGGCCCCGCCAAAACTGCGCATCTATGGTCACGCCGATCATTCCAACAAGGGGGCGGATAAGCCCTTTCCAAGGCCGAATCGACCGTCATGGACGAGGCCCGCGTATCCGTTAGCATTATCGTTACGTCGTTCAACTATGCGACGTACCTTCCGCGGGCCCTAGAGAGCGCGATCGGTCAATCGGTCCCGGGTATGGAAATCGTCGTCGTCGATAACGCATCCGAAGACGACTCGTGGTCGATCGTCGAGGATACCGCAGCTCGCGACGCCCGTATCCGTCCGTTTCGAAACGAACGCAACCTCGGGATGATCGGGAACCACGTTCGCGCGTTGGAGCACGCTCGCGGCGAACGCGTGCTCTTTCTCTCCGCCGACGATTATCTGTTGCCCGGGCACGTCGCGCGCCTGGTTTCCGCCCATCGGGAACACCCCGAGATCGACTACATCTTCACGTCATACGTCAAGGTGGACGAGCACGAACGTTTCCTGCAGTTTTTCGGCCATCCCGGCCACTTGCGGAGTTCGTATTTTGGTGGCCGCAACGAATTTGCCGACTTGCTCACCTACGACTGTTACATGTGTTTCCCGACGACGCTGTTCCGGCGCGAGGAATTGCTGGAGCATGGCGGATTTCGCACGGAGCTCACGGCCGGCGACCTCGACACCTACCTAAGGCTGGCGTCGCGCGGCTCCCGTTTCGCGTTCCTCGATACCGCCGGCGTAGCCGTTCGCCTCCACGCTTTGGAGATCACGGGGGAAGAGCGCTACGTCGCAACCGGACGGCAGTTGCTCGATCACATCTTTTTACTCGAGCAATACCTGAACGACGCGAACGAACCGCTCGTCACGGGGCGAGAGCGAGGAATCGCGCGACTGCTGGAGGCCAAGATCAACAACCTCCGGGCGTATCCCAAGGTCGCGGCGGAGATCCTCCCCGGCGCGCAGCCGCGCATCGACGACGTCGTGGCGCGGCTCAATCGCACGCGCGCCCGTCAACACGCTCTCCCGAAGGCACGGAAGGCCGCAATAAGTGTGGTCTTGGTGTGCGGCAACCAGACGGAGCGAGCGCTCGAAGCGATCGACATGGTCGCAGCCCAACAATACGAGCATCTCGAGCTGGTAATCGTCTCGGGCTCATCCGAGGACACCCTCCCACTCTTACTCGATCGAGCGCGCTCGCTAAATGTAAAAGCGCTCCATAGCGCGCGTCCGTTGAGCGATGCGGCCCGCTACAACGACGGCCTCCGCTTGACGACGGGCGAAATCGTCACGTATCTCGAGCCTCGCGTACGCTGGCCCGACGGCCATTTAGATCGGATCTCAAGGTTCGTCACCGAGCAACCGGTCGACGTGCTGATCGTTCCCGCCGATCTCGTCGTCGGGCGCCGCAACGCCAACACGTCGGAATCGACGGAGGTAGCCTATTTTCAGGGCTTCGCCGGTACGCCTGTGGCGCCGACCACCATCCATGTCGGAGAGGGTATCCCGCTGCACGCGATCGCCCATCGTCGCATTCTACTGGATACGATCGGTGTCTTCGAAGAACGCCTGCCGGTGCTCGCCGATATCGACTTCGTGCAACGCCTCCTGGCCACCGGACGAATCGCCACGGACGATCGCCTCCCGATCCACGTCCACCGCCGGACGGATGATTCGCATCCGGCATTCGACGATCCGAACGCGTACATCGCGACGTTGCAAGCGCTCTATCGCGCGCGGCCGGCAGACGCGCCGCTCGCGGCGCTCAGGGAGGCGCACGTCGCTCGCGTGCATGCCGAACTCGTACGAGCGGCGAACTTGCGAAACCCCGGCTCGGCTTTGGCATTTGCTTTCACCGCGCGCGGCCCGTTGCCGCAAAAGAGCCGCGAACCGCGGAAGCGCCAAAGAGTACTCGTCATCGACGATCGGGTGCCCTATAACGCCCTCGGCCGCGGTTACCCGCGCGCGCGAAAAATCATCGAGGATCTGCGCGATGCGGGCCACGAAGTAATCTTCTACCCGATGCTTTCGTTGTACGACGAGCCACCGCTAACGGGGGGAATCGACGGCGTCGAGATCCTCTATGGGCGCGGGAGAGAGCTTTTGGCGGCGACGCTCTCCGCGATGTTGCCCGGCGTCGATACGCTTTGGGTGAGCCGGCCACATAATATGGCGGACGTGAAGGCCGCGCTCGGGGCGCTCCCGCCCACGCGCCAGTGGGCCTGCATCTACGACGCCGAGGCCGTCTACGCCGTTCGCGAGGCTACGGAAGCGGCCTTAAGCGCCACTCCGCTGGAGCCCGGCGCGTACGCGAAAAAGCTGGAGCGCGAACTCTCGCTCACCGATGGTTGCGATGCCGTAGTGGCCGTTTCCGCCGGCGAGCGCGACCTCATCGCCCAACGCTTTTCGGGGCCCATCGACGTGCTTTCGTTTTCGATCGCGCCGGATCCGACGCCGAAGCCGTTTTCGCAGCGCGACGGTCTGCTGTTCGTGGGCGCGATCGAGGCCGGAAGTCCGAATGAGGACGCGCTGCTATGGTTTGCCGATAACGTCGCCCCCGAGGTGGAGCGGGAACTTGGAGCGCGCGCGCGACACGCCGGCGTAGCCGCCTCACCGCAGCTCGCCGAGCGCGGGGGCCGCATCGACTTTCTCGGGATCGTGCCCGATCTGCGAGAGGTGTACGGAAACGCGCGGATATTTATCGCGCCGACCCGCTTTGCCGCCGGCTTGCCGCAGAAAGTCTACGAAGCGGCGGCCAATGGCCTGCCCGTCATCGGGACGCCGCTGCTCGCGCGGCAACTGGGCTGGGAGAACGAGCGCGATATGCTCGTTGCCGACTCCGCACAGGAGTGGATCGCCGCCGTGCGACGGCTGTACGGGGATGCCACGCTCTGGGAATCGCTACGCGAAGGTGCGCTCGAGCGGGTACGCCGGGAGGTCGATCCCAGCGTCTTCAAGGAGCGCGCGGTCGGACTCCTACGGCGAACGTCGCTCGCACGCCACGCGCTCGGCGGGGCATCAATCGCTTAAACGAGAATGCTCGGCAATTGATGGCGCATTACTACCGGTTCTTTGGGCTTGAACGCGACCCGTTCTTAGATACCGCGGATCCCTATTTTTATTGCGAACTGGGCGCCTTGCGTAAGGCCAAGGAGCGCCTCACGGAGTCGGTGGACGCCTCGCGCG
>DAHUYY010000045.1 GCA_027306845.1 Vulcanimicrobiota bacterium
ACTTTTCACGCGCCACCCGGTCCGCGGCATCGCACCGCAGGGCGGGGATGACGATGATCACGGCAGCGGAGGGGTCCTGCTCGCCTATGATTTCGAACAGCAACGTTGCGCTACTCTCGCTCGCGACGTCGACGAAATTCGTCTCGGCCCCGACGGCCGTACGCTGCTCTATTCCGCCGGGACGCGCTTACGCGCAGTCGACGCACTCGGCGATCTTCCCGACGAAGAAGACGACGGCAAAGCTCCCCCGGAGACCGGGCGAAAGAGCGGATTTATCGATTGCGATCGCGCGAGTGTCGAAGTGCGACCGCAGGATGAATGGGCGCAGATGTATCGCGAGGCCTGGCGCCTGCAGACCGAGCAATTTTGGGTCGCCGACCTCAGCGATGTCGACTGGGATCGCGTCTACGACCGCTACAAAGCGGTGCTCCCGCGCGTTCGCACGCGCAGCGAGCTCTCCGACCTCATTTGGGAGATGCACGGCGAACTCGGCACCTCGCACGCCTATGAGATGGGCGGCGACGTGCGAATTCCACCGCAGTATCGCCGCGGATTTCTCGGCGCCGATTACCGGTGGGATGGCGAGCGAAACGGTTTTCGCATCGAACGCATCTATCGCGGCGATTCTTGGGATCGCAACGCCGATTCGCCGCTTGCAGAACCGGGGCTCGACGTACGTGAAGGCGATCTCTTGCTCTCGATTGCGGGAACGCGCCTCAGCCCCGAACTCGCTCCCGACCGTCTCTTGGTCAACACCGCGGGAAGTGAGATTGCACTCGGTATTGCGAACAAGCGCGGCGACGAGCGCACGATCGTCGTGAAGACGTTGGAGAGCGAGGCGCCGCTACGCTATCGCGCGTGGGTCGAGCGCAACCGCCGCTACGTCTCCGAGAAGAGCGGCGGAGCCGTCGGCTACCTGCACGTTCCCGATATGGGGCCGTGGGGTTTTGCCGAGTTCCATCGCGGTTATCTCAGCGAGTTCGACAAGCGCGGACTGATCGTCGATATTCGCTATAATCGCGGCGGGCACGTCTCGCCGTTATTGTTAGAGAAACTCAACCGCAAACGCATCGGCTTCGATGTCTCGCGTTACGGACCGGTAGAGCCGTATCCGCCGGAGTCGGTCGGCGGGCCGATCGTCGGCATCACCAATCAGTTTGCCGGCTCCGACGGCGATATCTTTAGCCATGCGTTCAAACTCTACGGGCTCGGGCCGCTCGTCGGGAAACGAACCTGGGGCGGTGTGATCGGCATCAATCCCTACCACCATCTCGTCGACGGAACGGTGACGACGCAACCCGAGTACTCCTTCTGGTTTGTCGATGTCGGCTGGAACGTCGAAAACTACGGCACCGATCCCGATTACGATGTCGATATCGCACCGCAGGATTACCACAACGAACGCGACCCGCAACTCGATCGGGCGCTCGACCTGATGGATCGTAGCCTCGCCGCCCACGTCGAGATTCGCCCCGATCTCACCGCGCGGCCCTCGCTGCGCCTACCCGAAAGCTAACGAGCCGCCCGCGCTCGGCTCCGCCTTCGAGCGCACCATCGAATCGCTTGGAAAATAGTCGAGGCGCTATATTGACATAGCGTCTCGACTTTTGTATAACGTTGGCATACATCCAACGATTCATTTGCTGTCATCCAATAGATCGATCCAAATGGATGTTTGCTTTCATCCAATGATGATAACCAGGGAGGATTGAATCGCACCGTGAGCATCGATCGTAGAGCCGCCGCCATCGCCGCCGACTGGGCCACCGCCCCACGCTGGAAGGGAATCGAGCGGCGTTACCGCCCCGAAGAGGTCGTCCGACTGCAAGGCAGCGTGGTCGTCGAACAGAGCCTCGCGCGGCTCGGCGCCTCTCGCCTTTGGGCGAGCCTCCATGAATCGGAGCCGGTTGCGGCACTCGGCACCATGACGGGTGGGCAAGCGATCCAGGCCGCGAAGGCGGGGCTCAAGGCGCTCTACTGCAGCGGTTGGCAGGTCGCCGCCGACGCCAACGTCAGCGGGCAGATCTATCCCGACCAATCGCTCTATCCCGTCAACAGCGTCCCCACCCTCGTAAAGCGCCTCAACAGCGCGCTCGCCCGGTACGATCAAATCGAATCGCTCGAGGGGAAGGGCGGCCCGGAATCCTACCTGCCGATCGTCGCCGATGCCGAAGCCGGTTTCGGCGGCGCGCTCAATGTGTTCGAACTCATGAAAGCGATGATCGAGGCCGGCGCCGCGGGCGTCCATTTCGAAGATCAACTCAGCAGCGAGAAAAAATGCGGTCATCTCGGCGGCAAAGTTCTCATCCCCACGCAGCAAGCGGTGCGGCACCTCATCTCGGCGCGCTTGGCCGCCGACGTCCTGGACGTGCCGACGATTATCATCGCCCGCACCGACGCGATGGCGGCGCAGATGGTGACGAGCGATATCGATCCGCGCGACAAAGCTTTCTGCACCGGAGAGCGCACCAGCGAGGGCTTCTTCCGCGTTCGCAACGGTATCGAGGCCTCGATCGCACGCGGGCTCGCCTATGCACCGCATGCCGATCTGCTCTGGGTCGAAACCTCCGAGCCGAATCTCGAGGAAGCGAAACAGTTCGCCGACGCCATTCATGCGCGCTATCCCGGAAAAATGCTCGCGTACAATTGTTCGCCCTCGTTTAACTGGAAGCGCAAGCTCGACGACACGACGATCGCCGACTTTCGCGACCGTCTCAATGCGATGGGCTATAAATTCCAGTTCATCACGCTCGCCGGCTTCCATGCCCTCAACCACAGCTTTTTTACGCTCGCGCACGATTTTAAGGAGCGCGGCATGAGCGCGTATGCGGAGTTCCAACAAGCGGAGTTCGCGGCCGAAGAATTCGGCTATACCGCGACGCGCCATCAACGCGAAGTCGGTACCGGATATTTCGACGAAGTTGCTTCGGTCGTTAGCGAAGGCCAATCGTCGACGACCGCACTCCATGGGTCGACCGAGAGCGAACAATTCTACGAATCCGCCGTACAGATTGCCGTCGGCGCGTGAACGTCGCCGCACCCGGGTTCGATTTAAAAGCCGATCTCGCCGAAGGATTCGCCGACTTCTTTCTTCCGCTCCATCGACGTTTACTCCCGAGCAACAGCGCCTGGTTCGCGCTCGCGCCGAACGGCTCGCGCGCGCCCATGCGGGGGATCTCCCCGATTATCTGCCGCCCTCGGCGGCAACGAGTACGGACTGGAAGATCGATCTTCCGGTTTGGGCGAGCGACCAACGCAATCAAATGACCGGCCCCGCCGACGATGCCGAACTCGTTGTGAAAATGATCAACTCCGGCGCTCCCGGAATCATGCTCGATCTCGAAGATTCCATGGTCAACGAGTGGGAGCACCTTCTGCTCGGACATCGCAACGTCGTGGCGGCACTGCGCGGAGCGCTTACCTACGAAGATCGCAAACGCGGTAAGAGCGTCGGAATCGCGCGACGCGACGCTGTCGTCTGGACGCGGGTGCGCCCGCTCCACGTATCGCAGGCCGGCATTATCGATGACGAATTGGCGAGCGCTTCGGTTTTTGACGTTGCGCTTTTGGCGTATTCGCTGGAACTCGACGAGTTACCGCACGGCCTACTGCTCTACATTCCCAAGAGCGAATCCGCCGAAGAGGCGATCTTCTGGCGCGATCTCTTCGCCGCCGTCTCGGCCGCACGTGGTTGGCCGGAGCACGCGATTTCGTGCATGGCGTTAGTCGAAGCGCATTCGCTCGCTTACGAAATCGAAGAATTTCTCTACAACCTTCGTGGATCGATCCTGGGCTTAAACCTCGGACGATGGGATTATATGGCGTCGTTGATTCATTTCAATCTCAACGATCCACAATGGTTACTCCCCGATCGCAACACGATTCCGCTCGACGTTGCATTTTTTCAAAACCTCCGTACGCTGCTGCCGCAGATTTGCCACCGACGCGGCGTCCTGGCGATCGGTGGAATGACCGCACTTTACCCCAGCCGCGAAGATGCCGAACTCAACGCTCGCGCGCTCGACGTGCTCGAACGCGACAAACGCAACGAAGCGCGTTGCGGTATGGACGGCGCTTGGACCGGGCACCCGGATCAAAACGCGATCGCCGTCGCGCAATTTCCCGAGCCGAATCAACTTACGTTTCTCACCCCCGGTGCCGATCTGCACCCCAATCTGCGCCCCGCGCCGACCGGCGTGGGGGCGACGACGCTCGAGGGCACGCGCGCGGCAATTCGCACGGTCATTCGCTATCGGAAAGGCGTGCTCGACGGACGCGGCGCAAGTTTGATCGACGGATACATGGAAGATCTCGCAACCGATCGCATCTACCGCTTGATGATCGCGCAGCGCCTGCGCTTCCCGGGCGAGTATACGCCGCGCTCGCTCGGCGATGCATTCGATGAAGAGCTCGATGTGATTCTCACCTCGCTTCCGCCGCAGAGTTCGCGCGAGGAGATCGCCCGCTATCGGCGCGCGCGGCTGCTCGCCGAACAGATGATCCTCACCGGCGCCTTCGACCCGCGCTAGCCCACCGACGAACCGCGGGGGAGCTGAAACTTCCCCCGCTCGTTCGGGGTAACGAGCGCCATGAACGATCGCAACCTGCGACTTGCCTGGGTCGCTGCGGGCGTCACCTTTCTTATCCACCTCGCGGCGAATCCGCACTATGGGTTCTTCCGAGACGAACTCTATTTTATCGTCTGCGGCCGTCACCCGAGTTGGGGATATGTCGATCAGCCGCCGCTCGTACCGCTGATCGCCGCCGGCTCGCAACTCTTCGGCATCTCGTTGGCGGCGTTGCGCGCCACCGCCGCCCTCTTCGCAGCCGGTTCTATCTTCGTCACCGTGCGGATCGTCACGCAGCTCGGCGGCGGAAGGTTCGCTGCGATTCTCGCCGCACTCGTCGCCGCGCTGACGCCGGTCTTGACCGTCTTCGGCACGCAGGTCGGCCCCGACATGATCGGGCTCTGGCTCTGGCCCCTTGCCGCGCTTTATCTTCTGCGGATCGTCGATGGCGCTTCGCCGCGGCTGTGGATCGCCGTCGGAGTGGCGCTGGGGCTTTCGTTCGAGGGAAAATATAGCGTCGTATTTTTCGCACTTGCACTCGCGGTCGGCCTGGCGTTCACCAAGGAACGGCGCATTTTTGCAACGCCGTACTTTTGGTACGCCGCAGCGTTGGGTCTCGCGATCGCGCTCCCCAATATCGTGTGGCAGATCGCGCACGGCCTACCGATGCTCGCCGTCTTAAAGGCCGGTCAGAGCGGGAAGAACGTCGTGCTCTCTCCGCTTTCGTACTTCGTGCAAGAAATTTTACTGACGAATCCATTTCTCGCATGGATATGGATCGTCGGCATCGTGTCGGCGCTGCGTACGCCGACACTTCGCTGGCTCGGCATCGCCGCGTTGGTCATGCTCGCGGAAATGGTCGCACTCCATGGTAAAAATTATTATCCGGCCGATATCTATTCGATCTATATCGCGCTGGGCGCGACGGCGATCGAACGCACGCTCTCCGCTGCGTGGGGGCGCATCGCGCTCGCGTGCGCGATTCCCATTCTTGCGGCATGGATGATTCCGGTCGCGATGCCGATTCTCCCAACCCCGCAAATTCTGTCCTACACCGCGTTCCTTCGCAACACGCTTCACCTCTCCGTCGCCTCGGAGAACCATAAAATCGCGCGGCTCGGGCAAGATTTTGCCGATATGCATGGTTGGCCGCGGCTCGCCGCAACGGTCGCCGAGATTTATGCGTCGCTTCCGGCGAGCGAACGCGCCGACGCGGCGATATTCACCGGCAATTACGGCGAAGCATCGGCGATCGCGTTTTTCAATCGCAGCGCGGCATCGCCGCCGGTACTCTCCGGACACAATCAGTATTGGCTTTGGGGTACGCAGGGCGCGACGGGGGCGACGCTCGTTGCAGTCGGTATCCGCTGCCCCGGCGGCGCGCGTTTCTACGCTCGCCAACGCATCGTTACACGTTTTCACAACCCGTTGGGAATGCCGTACGAAGACGACCTTCCCATTCGTCTCTGTCAAGATCCGCGCGCTCCACTTGCCGCGATTTGGCCCACGGTTCGTCACTATAATTAGAACGCGAACGGAGCGCACGAAGCAGGCGAATCGGCGCCTCTGCGCGTAGGGGTACCAAGCGTAAAGGAGCGCCGATAGAATATGAGTTCACTCCGAAAAATCGGTTTCGTTGCGGCGGGCTTGCTGTTCGCCCTCTCCGCATGCTCGAAGAGCACGACGAGCTCTTCAACCTCTGCTAGCAGTGCGCCGCAAAGTTCGACTGCGGCATCGCCGGTCGGCAGCCCAGCGGCCGCGACGAGCCCGGCAGCGGCGGCAAACACCGCCGGGGCCTCGGTCTACAACACCAACTGCGCGAGCTGTCACCAAGCGACCGGCGAAGGCGTCGCCGGAGCCTTCCCCCCGCTCGCCGGCAACCCGACGGTGACCGGTAGCGCGGCGAAGGTCATTCACATCGTCAAATACGGCCTCAAGGGCGCGATTACCGTGAAAGGTAAGAGCTACAACGGCATGATGCCGCCATGGGGAACGACGTTATCGAACGCGGATATCGCCGCCGTTATTTCCTACGTTCGTTCGTCGTGGGGTAATGCAGCGAGCCCGGTTACCGTCGCCGACGTGAAGGCAGTCGCGAAGTAAGAACTACCGTGCGGTGCAGGTGTCACCGCCGTGCGGCACGAGCGTGCCGCGTTCCAACGATGCGAAGGTACGTATGACGTGCCTCGCATCGCTGCGTTTCCAGGTGATCTGGCCGGCTAGCGGCGCGCTTCCACGCGGAGCCGCATAGGGATAAAAAGGCCCGCTCCACGTCCAGGTACCGTCACTTGCCCGCGTGCCGTGCATGTTTGCGTAGCTTCCGCCGCCGTGAAAATCACGATAGAGCCAGATCCCGCGCGCCGGGATATACCCGACGAAGGCACTCCCGCTCGGCCGGCCGTCGGCGCGGAGGCCCCAGTCGACGCGCACCCAGCGACTATCGGGAACCCTGCCGATCCGCCAGAGCGAGGGCGCTTCGCCCTTCGCACTACAACTCCAGGTGCCGCCAAAATCGTTCAGGAATGCGTTCGGGGATTTTGCCGGGGCGGCGACCGCCGCTACCAGCGCAAGCGATGCGAGCATCCGTCAGCCGTTCGCTCCGCCCGGCAAGGCTCCTAGTGACCGAACGAACGCGCGATGCCGACGAACGGTATCACGAAAGCGTCGCGATCGGCGAGCTCGTGATAGGGAAAGAACATCGAGAGATTGATATACCGAACTCCGTAGGTGAACGAATAACGGCGATTGCTCACGCGATTGGAGAGCGACGCATCGACCTGCGAACCTACCTCGGGGAAGGCAAACCTAACGCCTTCGTCGCCATCGGCATCGTTCGTCGGTTCGTACTGAACGAGACTCGCCGAAAGGTGCGGATTCACGGCGAGGTCGGCGTGCCACTGCGAGTGCAATGTTGAGTAAATCTTGCTCCGAATTTCGTAACGCATTCCAACGATACGCGACGAATTTGCGGAGTTCTCGCCGAAAAGTTGATTGGTTTGGTATATCGAATTTTGATTGTAGATCGTTTCCCCGATCCCTAAGGAGGTAATCGCGTTGATGCGATAACGCACCGCGGTGTTGATATACGACGCCTGCACGCTGGCAAGACCGCTATTCATCCCCCCCGTCGAACTCACTGGCACGGGCCCAAGCGAGCTGGCGATCTCGGCGAAGAGGCTCCAGCGCTTCTCGGAGGTCGTGATACGGAGCGTCGGAGCCGGCTGCAGGGAAACCGCCGAGGTACCGCCGCTCTCGATGTGGCTTCCGCTCACGACGAGCGCACGCAGTTCGATACGCGTGGTCGCGGCATCGGCGGGGTGTGCGAGCCCAAAAACAACAAGAAATAGCGCGCCGCATCGTAGGAGCGTCTTCACAGTGGAGCCTTTCATGAAGAAGTGCGATAGGAGGGGCCACATTAAACGCCCGCTATGCAGCTCCTCTACTCGGTGCTCCCTTCAAGCCCGGAAACAGTCGGCGCTGTGGTCGTCAACGATGCCGACCGCCTGGAGGTAGGAATAAACGATCGTGGGGCCGACGAAGCGAAAGCCGCGCGCGTATAGATCCTTGCCGATACGGGCCGACAGCGCGGTGCTGGCCGGCAACGCTTCACCGTGCGGTCGATGCGTGACGATGGGCCGCCCATCGACGTAGGCCCAGAGCCACTGCGAAAACGATCCGCACTCCCGCGCGATTTCGAGAAACGCACGCGCATTTTCGATGCTCGATTCGATCTTCCGCCGGTTACGTATCAAGCCATCGTCGGCCATCATCGCTTCGATCTGCCGCGCGCCGAAGCGTGCGACGATCTCCGGTTCAAAGTTTTTATAACGACGTCGATAGCCTTCGCGCGTGCGCAAGATCGTCTCCCAGCTTAAACCCGCTTGAGCTCCCTCCAAAACCAACATTTCAAAAAGGTGCCGATCGTCGTGCGAGGCAACGCCCCATTCTTCGTCGTGGTAAGGAATCGAGAGATCGCTGCGTGCCCACGCACATCGTACGATCGACGTCATCGCAGCGAATCGCCGTGAAGGAGCTCGTCGAAAAACGCAAGCAACGTCGGGTAACTCTTCTCCGTCCGCGCACGCGGCGAATCCGGATCGAACGGATCGTGGTTGAGCGGCTCGACGATCAACTCTTCGTAGGTGGCATCTGCGCCGTGGGCGCGCCAGCGATCGACGAGTCTCCGCGTCGCGAGATTGTTCACCGCCGGGTCGCGTGCGACGACGACGGCCCGAATTTTTCGTGCGAGCGGAGCCCTGCGCCGCGCGGCGCGGTAGGTCGCGTCGGCGATCCGCATCACCGCAGCGACCGCGCGTGTCGGGAAGCGCGGATAGGCTGCGGCCGGACGGAAACGCTCGCGCAAATCCGGGTCCCACCAAATATGGACGTTCGGAACGATCCGCGCCCCGAACATGATGGCACGACTGAGCGGACGAGAAAAGCGCAATACCGCAAAACCCGGACAGACCGGAACCGCAAGCGAAATTCCGTTGCGAAATTGTGCCGCGAATGCAGCCAGCGTACCGCCGGTTGAATGCCCCATCACCGCGACGCGTTCGCCCAACATCGCAGCGATATCGAGCGCATCGTCGAGCGTCTGCATGAGTTCCGCGCTTTTTAGCGCGGCGAGTTTTTTCGTGAGACGATCGCTCTCGCCGTGATGCGGAAGCCGAATGGCGAGCACGTTAGCCCCCCGCTCGCGTAGCGCCGGGCCGAATTCCGCAAACTGCGCCGGGTTATTGGTCAGTCCATGAAAGAGGAGCACGCAGAGCGGCCGACCTTACCCATGTAACCATGCCTTCGTGCGCGCCTCGGGAAGAATATCGGGCCCGTCGAGCGCTTGCATCTTCGCGAGTGCAACGAGCCCCTCTTGAAAGCGGTCGCTCACGGCTCGGTGACGATCTGCAATAGCTGCGGAAATACGCGGTCGGCGATATCGGGATGCCGCTCGGGTTCGATGATATCGTGCGAGATTCGCAACCCGCGGAGGCGCTCCTCGCGAATGCCGACCGCACCCGAAGCGTTCCATGCGGCGATCAAGCGCCGCACGGCACGGTTATTGACCGCCGCTTCGCGATCGTTTGTTACTGCGACGATACCGTGCGTGCGCGGTGGCGACCGGCGGGCATCGGCAAGCAACGCATTCGCCAGCCCGTATGCGCGCGCGACGGCATGCGTGCTGTAGCGCGGATAGCCGTGCGCGGGCAACTGTAGTTCGCGTGCGATTGGATCCCACCAGGCAAAGGCATTGGGTAGTCGCAATGCCGTTCGCGCCAAGACCGGCGCCACCCGATTGGGAAGCCAAGCAAATCCGAGAAACGGGGCGATCGCAACCGCGCGTTCCAACGGCTCGTCGTGAGCGAGCCGCAGCGCGAGCGTTCCACCGAGCGAGAACCCCACGACCGTGATCCGCCCGGCGAGCTCGCGCGCCGCTTCGAGAGCAAGATTCGAACGATCGACGAGTTCGACGGCATCGAGCTTTGCCAGAGCCGTCGTTAAGCGATCGCTGCGACCGTGGCGAGGGAGGCGCGGCACGAGCACGGCATAGCCGCGCTCGGCGAGAACGAAAGCGAACCGCTCCATCTGCCCCGGGCTCGCCGTCAGCCCATGGAGCAGCAGCGCGGCACGACCGTTCGGCTCCGGGGGCAGCAGGAAGAAACTGCGACTACGCTCGGCGATCTCCGGAGTATCGAATTGCAGTAAATGTCGCAGCGCCGGGGCCGTGGCGAGGAATTGTTCCCGGGCGAGCGAGTCGTCGAGCGAGGAGGGCGGCACAGTGGGCATCCTTAACTCCTACGAGCAAGTGTTCCTCGAATGCCGGATGAGAGACGCGCCCCGGCATTCCCGCACGCGGCGGTAAACACACATGGCGTTGAAGAGTTCGAGATTTATGAACGCGAGCGATCGAAGTTCCCGCTCCCTTATCGAAGCCGAAGAGCATTTCGGAGCCCATAATTACCACCCGCTCGACCTCGTCGTCGATGAAGCTCGCGGTTGCTGGTTAACCGATGTCGAAGGAAAGCGCTATCTTGACTGCATCAGCGCGTACTCGGCGGTAAATCAAGGGCATTGCCACCCACGCATCGTCGCAGCGCTCGTCGAACAAGCCGGGCGCGTAACCCTCACTTCGCGCGCGATGCGGAACGATCGCTTACCTGAATTTCTCGAACGCCTCACCCGTCTCTGCGGCTTCGAGATGGCGCTGCCGATGAACACCGGCGTTGAGGCAGTCGAAACGGCGATTAAACTCGCGCGGCGCTGGGGATACGACGTCAAGGGTATCGCTCCGGATCGAGCTGAAATTATCGTCTTTACGAACAACTTCCACGGGCGCACGACGACGGTGATCAGCGCCTCGAGCGAACCGGCGTACCGCC
>DAHUYY010000046.1 GCA_027306845.1 Vulcanimicrobiota bacterium
CGCTGCGCGCGACGCTCGCAACCTCGATAATGCGGCCGCTGGGATTCATCGCCGCCAACTGCGCGCGCGCATTCTCGGCGCTCACCCCGGTGTGAGCGACGATCTGGTCGACCGCTTGCTGCATCATATCGGTCTCGGTGTAGCCCGGACAGATCGCGTTGATGCAGATACCGGAGCCCGCGAACTCCGCCGCGAGCGCGCGCGTGAGCCCGATCACCCCATGCTTGCTCGCGCAGTATGCCGAGATATATGGCGCTCCGTAGAGCCCGGCAATCGATGCGACGTTCACGATGCGTCCGAATTTCGCGGCACGCATTTCCTCGATGACGGCGCGCGAGCAACGAAATGTTCCGGTCACATTCGTTGCAAGAATTCGCTCCCATAAATCATCGCTCGTTCGCGCGAGCGGAGCCGAAGCGGCAATGCCCGCATTGTTGACCAACATCGTCACCGCGCCGTGGCGTTCGCGCGCGGCTGCAAATGCGGCGGCAATATCGGCTGCGTCGGTAACGTCGCAACGGATCGCATCGATTCCCGGCTCGCTTTTTCCGGCGCGACTCATTCCGCTCACTGCAGCACCAGCGGCGACGCACGCGCGCGCGATGGCGAGCCCGATACCGCGCGACGCTCCGGTAATGACGACGTGCTGCGTTCGAAGGTCGAGTTCGTTCACGAACCTTGCTCCATTCTGCGCGCGATCGCGCGTTCGAGTTGTTCTTTTCCCGGGAGATACTGAAGCGGCCACGGCTGCTCGCGATACTGAAGTTCGGCGGCGGCGTGCAACGTCCAATAGGGATCGGCGAGATGCGGGCGCCCGAGCGCCACGAGGTCGGCTCTTCCGCCGGCGATTAACGCGTTGACCTGTTCGTGTTCGGTAATATTTCCCACGGCCATCGTCGCGATGCCGATCTCATTGCGAATTGCATCGGCGAACGGAGCTTGAAACATCCGTCCGAAACGCGGCCGACTCTGCGGATCGGTCTGCCCGGTCGATACGTCGATGAGATCCGCACCCGCATCGCGGAAGGCACGCGCGATCTCGACCGCGTCGCGCTCGTCGTTGCCGCCCTCGCACCAGTCGGTCGCCGAAATACGAACCGAGATCGGGCGTTCCGCGGGCCAGAGGCTCCGCATCGCTCCAAAAACCTCGAGCGGAAAGCGCAAGCGGTTTTCGAGCTTTCCTCCGTAGCGATCGTTGCGCCGGTTCCGCAGCGGCGTCAGAAACGACGAGAGTAGATACCCGTGCGCGCAATGGAGTTCGAGCATATCGAAACCTGCTTCGATCGCCATCGCCGTCGCTCGAGTAAACTCCTCGAGAATCGCCTGCATACCCGGCTCGTCGAGCTCGTGCGGGATCGCCCCACCGGCCGCATACGGAACCGCCGACGGGCCGAGAACCGGCCAATTTCCGGTCGCGAGCGGTTCGTCCATGCCCTCCCACATCAATTTCGTCGAGCCCTTCGGCCCCGAGTGGCCGAGTTGGAGCGCGATCTTCGCCGGCGTGCGTTCGTGTACGAAATCGACGATCCGTCGCCACGCGGTGACGTGTTCCGGCGCGTACATTCCGGTGCATCCCGGCGTGATTCGCCCCTGCGGGCTCACGCAGGTCATCTCGGTGATGACGAGCCCGGCGCCGCCGAGCGCTCGGCTTCCGTAGTGAACCACGTGAAAGTCATTGGGAAGCCCGTCGACCGCGCTATAGGTATCCATCGGCGAGACGACGACGCGATTGCATACCTGCATGTCGCGCAGCGCAAAGGGAGAGAACATCGGCGGAACCGGAGGATCGCCGAATTTCGTCTCGATCGCTTCTACGTAGCGCGCATCGCGGGCGCGGAGATTTTCATGGCCGATTCGTTGGCTACGCGTCAGTAAACTGTAAACGAACGTCTGCGGATCGAGCCGCGCATAACGCGCGACGTTTTCAAACCATTGCGTCGAATTTCGCGCCGCATTTTGCAGTTTGAGCACTTCGATTTTTCGTTCGTCTTCGTAGCGCGAGAACGCATCCTCCACCGTCGCGCAGCTTGCGAAGGCATCGACGAGTGCGATCGCATCTTCCATGGCGAGCTTCGTCCCGGAACCGACCGAAAAATGTGCCGTGTGAGCGGCATCCCCCAGTAACACGATATTCCCATCATGCCAATGCCGATTATCCACGAACGTAAAATCGATCCACGCGCTTCCGCGCCGATGTCCGGGATTGCTCAGTAACTTGCCGCCACCGAGCTCTTCGGCGAAGAGGGTTTCGCAGAAAGCAACCGTTTCGGCAACATCGGCACGATCGAGGCCGTGCGCGCGCCACGTCTCCTCCCGGCATTCGACGATGAACGTGCTCGTTCGCTCGTCAAAACGATAGGCGTGGACGGTAAACCAGCCATGCTCGGTGCGCTTAAAGAAAAAAGTGAATGCATCGAGCGGCACCGTGCTGCCCAGCCAAACGAATTTGCAGCGCCCCCCAACGATGGTCGGCTGAAAAGCCGCGGCGAAGCGGGCGCGCGAGGGCGAGTGGACGCCGTCGGCCGCGATGAGGATGTCGCAGCCGGCACGAAAAGCATCGATATCGTCGACCGGCTCGTTGTAGCGAAGATCGACTCCCAGCGTTTCCGCGCGTTCGTGGAGAATTGCGAGCAGTTTTTTTCGTGCGATGCCGGCAAAGCCGTGTCCGCTCGAACGAACGACGCTCTTTTGAATATGGACCTCGATATCATCCCAACGCACGAAACTGCGCTCGATGCGGGCAAAGCTCTCCGGATCGGCGAGCGCGAGGCCGTCGAGTGTCGCATCGGAGAAGACGACGCCCCAACCAAAGGTATCGCCGAAGGCGTTCCGTTCGGCGAGCTCGACGCGCCAGTGCGGAAAACGCGCCTTTGCAAGCAGGGCGGCGTAGAGTCCGCCCGGCCCGCCGCCGAGGACCCGGAGGTGCAGCGCTCGCTCTGCGATCACGCCGGAACTCGGTCGGCGAGAACGGCTTGCGCGGCGCGACGCCCGGGGAAGCCGCTCACGCAACCGCCGGGATGCGTCCCCGAACCGCAGAGGTAGAGCCCGCTCACGGAGCTGCGCACGTCGAAACGCCGTTCGAAAATCTGTCCCGGGAGGAGTTCGCCGTGAAAGATGTGCCCGCCGATGAGACCGAAGCGCTCTTCAAGATCGGGCGCGACCATCAATTGTCGCGCCTCGATTGCATTGGGAATATTCGGTGCGTAACGCGCGAGTTGTGCGATGATTTTCGCGGCGGCGGCATCGCGTCGTTCCGCGTTCCACCCCCCGGGGCGATCGTAGGGAAAATACTGCGCGAAAATCGAGAGAATGTGCTTCCCCGGCGGCGCCAGCGTGGGATCGGTCGGGCTCTGCATGAAGCATTCGAGCATCGGTTCTTCGCTCTCGCCGCCTCGCCGGGCATCGTCGTGTGCGCGCTGCAAAAACCCAAGATCGGGTGCGACGTGAATCGTCGCGCGATGATGCGGCTGCTGAGCCGTGCCCGGTCGCGCGGTAAAGTTCGGGAGCTCTCCGAGCGCAAGATTGAGTTTGAGCGCCGGCCCGATGCTCTGCCACTGCGCGAGCGCACGCTTCGTCGAATCGTCGAGATGCGCTTCGCCGAGCAGGTCGCGATAGGTCGTGACCGGATGGGCGTTGGAGAGCACCGCGCGAGCGCGAAATTCGCGCCCGTCGGCGGTCACCGCACCGACAACCCGCTCGCCTTCGAGCAAGAGTCGCGTGACCGCAGCGTCGGTGTATGCCCGTACTCCGCGCGCCTGCGCCGCCGAGAGTAACGCTTGCGAGATCGCGCCCATACCACCGCGCACGAAACCCCACGCGCCCTGAACGCCGAACGCTCTGCCGGCATAGTGATGCGCGAGCACGTAGCCCGTTCCGGCGTCGAACGGCCCGCGGTAGGTGCCGATCAATCCATCGGTCGCAAGCGTCGCCTGCAGAACCGGGGTTCGGACGTGGCGCTCGACGAGCGCGGCGGCGCTTCCCTCGAGCGCGGTTCGCACGTTCGCTGCGAAGCGTTCGAAGCGCGGTTCCATCTCGCTAAACGAGTCGAAGAGTGCCGACCCAAGCGCACTTGCTTCACGTTCGAAGTTTGCAAAGCCCGACACATCGCCGGGATCGAAGCGCGCGATCTCTTCGGCATTGGCGCGCTCGTCGGCGCCGAGGAGCAGCGACCGACCATCGAGGAGCGGCGTGAACGATGCGGGATCCTTACGGTACGCATCGTAGCCATGCGAGCGAAGGTCGAGGCGCTCGATTAACCACGGGTCGAGGAGACTGCACACGTAGCTCGCCGCCGAGATGGTATAGCCCGGCCAGCGGTCGCGTTCGCTGACCGTCGCTCCACCGATGCGATCGGAGCGTTCGAGAACCGCTACCCGAAGGCCGGCATCGCCAAGGAGCGCCGCTGCGGCCAAGCCGTTATGTCCGCTCCCAATCACCAGGGCGTCGTAGGTTTCCATCCCCGTTCTATACAAGCCAGAGGCGATGAACTCTTGGCGGACCCGCGCACTTCGCATCGCCATCGCCCTGCTACCGGTGCTCGCATTCGCCGTCGGCACGCCGCTGCTCAACCGCGTCGAGCCGCAGATCCTCGGAATCCCGCTCAATCTCGCCTGGGTCATCCTGTGGATCCTGTTGACCCCGATCTGTCTCCTGGCAATCGAGCGATTGCGGAGATCGCAAGGATGATGCCCGAATCGGTCGCTGCCGGCCGTATCGCGCTCTCGATCGTCGTGGTTATTATCGCCGGAACGATCGCATTCGCGCTGCTCAATCTTAAACGCGGCCGCGTCGATCCCGCCGAATATGCAATCGGCGGCAGAAGTTTCGGTACGATCTTCTTGTGGGTCTTGCTTGCGGGCGAAATCTACACCGCCTTCACGTTCCTCGGCGCCGCGGGTTGGATCTATCTCCACGGCGCAGCGGCGTATTATATTCCGGCGTACGGTGCGATCGGCTATCTCGTCGGTTACGCGCTGCTTCCGCGTATCCGGCGCCTCGGAGCGGAACGCGGCCTGGTGACCGCGCCCGATCTGCTCGCGAACTATTATCGCAGCCCGCGGCTCGGCGTGCTTGCCGCTATCCTGTACGTCGTTCTCGCACTTCCGTACGTGACGCTACAGCTCAGCGGTCTGCAGATCGTTCTTTCGAGCGCGGGGTATGGATGGCTCAACGGCACGCTCGGTGCCGCGGTCGCCTTCACGGCGATTGCCCTGTTTACGTTCACGGCGGGGCTGCGCGGCACGGCCTGGGCGAGCTTAGTAAAAGACGGCTTGGTGCTCGCCGTCGTGCTTTTTGCCGGCGTCGCGATACCGATTCATTTCTTCGGCTCGCTCGGAGGCATGTTCGCGCAATTGCAGCGAACGAACGCCGCCCTCTTAACGCTGCGCAGCGGTGATGCACCGCTGGGGCAAGTGTGGTTTGTCACCACCGTCTTGTTTACGGGTATCGGTTTTTATATGGGGCCGCATTCGATTGCGGCGACGTTCTCCGCGCGCAGCGACAATACGTTGCGCCGGAACGCGATGTTATTACCGCTCTACTCGATCGTTTTGGTCGTTATCTTCTTCGCCGGGTACGCCGCACTGTTATTGGTTCCGGGGCTCCACGGCCATGCAGCGGATCGCTCGTTTCTGCTCGTGATCGCCCGTTACTATCCGCCCTGGGTCATGGGGTTCGTCGCCGGCGCCGGGGCGCTCGCGGCATTGGTTCCCTCCTCGGCGCTCATCTTGGCCTCCGCCGCGATCGCGGTGCGCAACATCGTACGCCCGGCATTTCCCGGACGGATCGATACGCGGCACGAAACCCTCGCGATGCGACTCGCCGTCATTGCGATCTCTGCAGCGGCGTTGCTTGCGTGGTGGCTCGTACCCGAGACACTCGGATCGCTCCTGTTGGTCTACTACAGCGGCATCACGCAGTTTTTACCCGGCGTGGTCGGCGCTGCATTCGGCCTGCGGTTGCGCGGAATCGCCGTGACGCTCGGGCTCGCAGCGGGAGTCGTAACGGCGGCCCTGCTGACCTACGTGCTCGCGCACCTCGGCTTCAATCCCGGGCTGGGGGGACTGATCGTCAACCTTGCCGTCGTCGGCATCGTCGAGCGGCTATCCCCAAAAACGAAGACGAGCCCGCCGATGGCAGACTCGTCTCTCGAAGCTCCTACGACCGATTAACGGTAGCTGGGAGCGCTCCGCTGCGACTGAAAGCAGTCGCGGCAGTACACGGGCTTATCGCCGCGCGGATTGAACGGCACTTCAGCGACGCCGCCGCAACCGTTGCAGGTTGCAGTGAACATCTCGCGCTGGCGTCCAGCGCCACCGCCCATACCGGCACCGCCGCCGCCACCTGAAGTACCGCGCTGCGCCTTACGCGCTTGGCGACAATCCAGACACCGGTTGGGTTTATTTTGGAACCCTTTTTGTTCGTAAAACCGCTGTTCTCCAGCGGTAAACGCGAATTTGCTGCCGCAATCAACGCAGTTCAGCATTTCATCAACGTACACTAGACGAGACCTTTCCTTTTCCTAGTTAGAACACGTTTCTTCGACTCGCCTGGTACGCCATGTAGAACCGGACCCGCGGACTTCGAAACCTTCGGGGGCATTCCCCGGCTGCCACCATAGCACAAAAGAGGGCTCCTCTGCAATCGCCTCAGGAGGCGACTACGCCGGGCCACCGCGATGGGTCGCCATATCGAACCACTCTTCGAAGATATAGATCGGGCCGATCAACAGGTAGATAACGTTCTCGAGGAATTTCGGTTTGCTGCCTTCGAAGCGGTGCCCGACGAGCTGAAAGACCCATCCGATGACGAAGGCCGCCAGGCCGATCTGCCACCCGAGGTGCGATCCGAGCGCGTACAGCACGGCAAAAGCGATCGCCGAGAGCAGCGTCCCGAGAAAATCGAGGGTCGCGTAATAGGCGAGCGTTGCGACGAGGAGAACGAGCGCGAGATCGATCGGCCCGAGGCGGAGGCTCGCGGCGATTGCGATGAGGCCGAGCACGATCGTGGGGATGCCGATGAAGTGGCAGAGCCGGTTGCGCGGATCGCGGTGGTAGGCAGCGTATTCGCTGAAGAGCTCCGCTTTCGTCATCGTTCGCTCATGCGCCGTGAGGCGGAGGCGCCCCTCCCGGCGGCGGCGGCGTGCGGCGTTCGATATAGAGCCCGATCGTGGGAGCGTAATTCAGCTCCGGCGGCGACGCGCCGCCGAGTCCGCGGGCCTGCAGTTCCGGAGCGCTCGCAGCCGAAACGTGCGCGCACGCCATCAGCGCCCCGAAATCGCCGAGGTCGTTCGGCGTCAGCGCAAACCATGCGCGCGCGCCCGAGCCGTTCGAGACGATCTTCCAGCGCTCCGAGGGCGCCGCTCCCCGAAAATGCGCGCGGAGATCGTCGAGGCTCTGCATCGCCACGGCGCGGAGCGCGGGCGTGCAGCGGGTGCCGCCGACGATCGCAACCGGATCCTTCGGCGCTTTCGCCGCCAGCGTGAAGACGCGAAAATTCTCTCGCCCGGGCTGCGGCGGTCGACGGACGAAATAGAGCCCGACTTGCGGCGCGAACGTCATCTCCGGGCGAAAGAAACCGGTCGACGGCGCGACGAAGAGCCCCTTTGCAGCCGCCGTCGCGGCATCGGTAATATGAATCGTCGCACAGGTAAAGAGCGCGCGAATCTCATCGATCTTCCTCGGTGCAATGGCGATGGCGTAACCATTCGTCGATGGATGGTAGGTGAACGTAACGCCGGCAGGCGAGACGAGCGAGACGGGGGCACTCGGCGAGAGGCGACGTGTAGCCTCGGCGCGCGCTACCTGCGCCCGCAGCGCATCGAGCAACGCGCGCGCAACGCGAGCGCGATCGGGGGTGCAGAAGCGCGATGGTTGTAGCGCAAAGGGATCGCTCGGTGGGCTACTCGGTAAGGCGGTAAATCGGTTCAATGGGCCGCGGCCGCGCGGCGGCGCAGGGCCGAGGCGCGGAGCCGTAACAACGGCATGCCGCCCGACCGCGAACGAGTAGGTAACGCTGTAGGCGCGCGGTGCGAGCGGGCGCGCGATCGTCGGAACCTGCGCCCCACCCTGCGTCATATACGGTACCGAATATTGCGCGCTTGCAAAGATTCCGGCGTAGGCGTTGGTAATATTACTCGCGGCGACCGTCAGCGTCCCGCGCGCGAAGCGCACGTTTGCCGCGGCATCGTAGGTCGTGAACGCCGGAAGATTATTCGGATTATTGGCACCGGTATATTGCGCGTCGGCGAGCCATTCGATCGCCGAGTGCGGTGCCCTATAATCGAGCGTCAGACCGGCTCGGTGGAGTGGAACGTTCGGTGCCTGCGCGCCGGAAATCGCAATTGCATAGGGATTATCGATGCGCGGATCGTTCGATTGTAGCGTCGTCGAGGTGATATCGAAGAACGGCTCGGCGACGAGATTGCCGAGTTGCACGAACCCGGTGAGATCGGCACCGGAGTAGATGCGCGTCACGCCGCCGACCGGCGTCGCAAAATAGAGTTGCGACGGAGCGAGCGGCGGAGCGGCGGCGCCGCAGCCGGCCTGCGACGCGTACGCACCTTGCACTTGCGCGAGATAGGCGGGAGATATCGTACCATCGGCGAGCAGCACGCTGCCATTGACCTGCGTCGGCAGCACGACGCCCCGCTGCACCTGTCGATAGAGTGCAAGCGAGAGCGCACTGCGCGCGAAGCGATGGGTCGCGCTCGCATCGAGCGAGGACGATGAGCTCGCCCCGGGCTCGTCGCCGGGGGCGACGCCGTATCCGACGCTCCGGCTCCCTCCGCACTCAAACTGCAGCGAGGCCGGGTCGCTCAACGCTCGATTGCGGCCGAAATTCGGTGCGTTTCCCGAGAGCGCGTAACTCAGCGCGTAGCTATCGTTTGCATCGGCATGCCAACTCGCGCCAACGCTTCCCAGGGCGCTCCCGCCGCTGTAGCTTGCATGCGTCACTCCCAACGACGCGTTCCACGATAGCTTATCGTTCGCGCGGATGCGATCGCTGAGTTGAAGAGCGCCGTAACTCCCCTGCTGTTGCGCGCTATAGAATGTTGCGTTGCTTGCCACCAGCGGCGTTGATACCTGCGACGAGTTCGTATCGTAGGCGAGTATAGAGAGCGTATGTTGCCGCATCGCCGGCAGTTCGGCGGAGAGGGTGAATCCGGTCGAGCGCATTTGCATGCTGCTCCCCGCCGGTGCGGCGACGCCGTCGATAAAACGATTCCGCAGATCGAAGAGATTGCTTCCGACGGTTCCGTAGAGCGTTGCGGAGATCGCCGTCGCACCGGTGAGGAGTTGGTCGCCGAGTGAGTAGAGCGAGAAACTTCCCGAGACGTTATTGCCCGGCCCGTAGCCGCAGGGCAGCGTCGCGGTTACCCGCAAGCAGAGCAGCCCGATGCTGCGCGTTGAATTGATAAAACTCGCGGCCAACGTCTGGTCGCCCGGCAACCGCAGGTTCGCTTTGAGCAGATCGCCGGCGACCCAGATGCCGCCGTCGTGGACGTAATCGAGTCCGCTGCCGTCGAGGTAGCGCATGCCGTCGGCGAGGCTCGGGCTCGTGCGCGTCGTACTCATGGCGGCGATCCCGAGATTCCCCAGCGATCCGGTGAGTCCGAGCGACTCGTTATTGCGCCCGTTACTTCCCGTCGAAATCGTTCCTTGGCTCTGCCAGGAGAGCGTCGGTTCGAGGGTGCGAAAATCGACGCCGCCGCCGAGCCCGCCGATCTGCGGGCCGTGGTGCACCGAGGCACCGGTAAAGAGGTCGGTTGCAAACATCCGCAGATCGCCCGCACTCCCCGGTGCGTTGAGCGGAATACCGTCGAGCGTCATCGCGGTTTGGCTCGCGTCGTGCCCGTCGAGCGAGATCGTCTCGGCGGCGTCGGTGTCATCGCTGCTCGAGGTAATGCTGACGCCGGAGAGTTTCGCGAGTGCATCGGCGAGATCGCCGGAGAGTTTGCGTTGTGCGGAATCGGCACCGATGGAATCGGTCGAAATGCGAACGCTCGAGACCGAATGAACGACGGCAATAACGCGGAGATCGCTACTGGGGGCGAGGGCGACCGCAAGATTGACGCGTTCGCCGTCGAGCACCTCGAAGGGCGCCGAGGTGACCGCGCGATAGCCGCGTGCGAAGACGCGCACGCGATAGATCCCAGCCGGAGCATCGGTGAAGAGAACGCCGCCCGAACTCGTCGCAATTTCGCTGGCAAGGATCGGTCCATCGAGAATCACGCGGGCGAGCGGAATGGGGCTCTTCGTTTTGGCATCGGTAATCGCAAGCCCGATCGTCCCACCGGAGCTCTGTGCGAAGGCAGTCGCGGGAGCGACCAGCGCGAGCAATGTGAGTGTGACGATCGGAAGGAGGCGACGGATCATCGCACTATCATGGTCGCTCCAACTTTATTTTTGCTGAGGAGCTTTCGCGACGGGGCGCTACGCTGCGAGGAGCTCGATGGTAACCGCCGTGCCGCCCGGCCCGCTCTCGATCTCGATCCTCCCGCCGGCGCGTTCGACCGCTCGTTTGGCGATCGAAAGCCCGAGCCCGCTCCCGGTGATCTCGCCGCGCTGATCGCCGCGATAGAAGCGTTCGAATGCGTGCAGACGCTCGAGCTCGCTCATCCCCGGTCCTTCGTCGCGCACGACGATGCGAACGCGCCCACCTTCGCGCGAACCACGCAGGTGGATCGCCGCATCGGGAGCGTACTTCAGCGCGTTCTCGACCACGTTCCAGAGCGCTTCGCCGATCTCACGCGGGTCGGCAACGACGGCCAACTCCCCGTCTACCCGATAATCGATGTTCCGATGTTCGTCAACACGGCGCGCCGCATCGACTTGGTCGCGAAGCAATTGCGCAACGTCGAGGCGTTCGGAGAGCGGTGCGGCCTCGGAATCGAGACGCGACAAACGCACCAGCCGATCGATGAGGTTGCGCATGTG
>DAHUYY010000047.1 GCA_027306845.1 Vulcanimicrobiota bacterium
GCACCGGCGGGCGTTATCTGCGAGATCATGGCCGAAGATGGAACGATGGAGCGACGTGACGGGTTACGAGCCTTTGCCGATCATCACGGCATGAAGCTTGTCACCGTTAGGGAGCTTATCGCTTACCGTATGAAAACCGAACAACTCGTCACGCGCGTCGCCGAATTTTCGCTTCCCACGACCTACGGGCTCTGGAGCGGCGTCGCCTACGAGACCTCCGTCGATGAAAATACGCACGTCGCGCTGGTTATGGGCGAGATCGGTGACGGCAAGGATATTCTCGTGCGCGTACATAGCGAATGCCTGACCGGCGACGCGCTGCATTCGATTCGTTGCGACTGCGCGGCACAACGCGACGGGGCGATGCGCATGATCGCCGATGCCGGGCGCGGAGTGCTGCTCTATCTGCGCCAAGAAGGGCGCGGAATCGGTCTGGCTAACAAACTTCGTGCGTACCAACTGCAAGATAACGGCGCCGATACGGTCGAAGCGAATTTAGCGCTCGGGCTGCCGGTCGATAAGCGCGATTACGGCATCGGGTCGCAAATTCTCGTCGACCTCGGAATTAAAGAACTGAAACTTATCACCAACAATCCACGCAAGATCTTCGGACTCGAGGGATACGGGCTGAAGATCGTCGAGCGCGTTCCTATGGAGACCACGCCGACGCCGTTCAATCGTCGTTACATGGGAACGAAGCGTTCGAAGCTCGGCCATCTTTTCGACGAATCGGTTCAGAACGCACCGGCATCGTGAAACCCGGCGATCGATCGACGCTACGACGTTTGCCCGTGCCATCGTGTGCGGGCAAACGTTTTGCCGTTATCGTCGCACGCTTTTACCACGACTTGACCGAGCAGATGGTCGACGGCGCAAAGCGAGCGTTGCGCGATTGCGGCGTCCGCGAAAGTGACATTCGCTTGTATGAAGTTCCGGGGTGCTACGAGCTTCCGCTCGCAGCGCTCAAAGTATTGCAGGATCGGCAGGCCGATGCCGTCGTCGCACTCGGCGTCGTCATTCGCGGCGAGACGCCGCATTTCGATTTCGTTGCCGGCGAGTGCGCGCGCGGATTAATGGAGGTTCAACTGCGCACCGGCGCTCCGGTCGGCTTCGGGGTGTTGACGACCGAGACGCTCGCCCAAGCCGAGGAACGCGCGGATCCGGCGCGCGGCGATAAAGGATACGACGCGGGCTTTGCGGCGGCGTGCCTGCTCGCATTATGAAAGACGTACTTGAAGCCGTCCGCTTCGAGGACGGGGTTCTGCAGTACCTCGACCAGCGGCTACTGCCCGGCGAAATTCGCTACGAACCGGCGCGGAACTGCGATGAAATCGTCGAAGCGATTGCATCGCTCGCCGTTCGCGGTGCTCCGTGCATCGGGGTGTTCGCCGCTTACGGAATCGCTGTACTCCGTTCGCGGGAGATCGATGACGACGTCTTCGCAGCGGCCGCGGATCGCGTTCGCTCGGCGCGACCGACCGCTGTGAATCTCGCGTGGGCGGTCGATCGCGTGCGCGCATCGGAGGATATGCTCGCCGAGGCCCTTGCGATACACGCCGAACAACGCTCGATCGATGCGGCGATCGGCGAAAACGGAATCGCGTTGTTTTCCAAAGGCGCGCGGGTTCTGACGCATTGTAATACCGGGCCGTTAGCGACCGCCGGATACGGTACGGCACTCGGCGTATTAATTGCCGCGCAGCGAGCCGGGCTCGCACCGCACGTCCTCGTCGACGAGACGCGCCCGCTGTTGCAAGGGGCGCGCTTGACCTATCTCGAGTGTCGGCGCGCCGGCCTCGATGCGACCTTACAGGTCGATTCTGCGGCGGCGATTTCGATGGCGCGCGGGCGCGTCGATGCGGTGATCGTCGGCGCGGATCGTATCGCCCGTAACGGCGACACCGCAAATAAAATCGGCACCTACAATCTTGCGATTCTGGCCGCGCACCATCACATACCGTTTTACGTCGCCGCACCGCGCTCGACGTTTGATTTCACGCTCGCGTCGGGCGATGAGATCCCGATCGAAGAGCGAGCTCCATCGGAGGTAACGTCGTTGGGCGGACGGCTCGTCGCCCCGGAGGATGCGATGGTTTTCAATCCGGCGTTCGACGTGACGCCGGGGCACCTCGTCGCGGCTTTCGTTACCGAGTACGGCATTTTGCGCCCACCCTACGACGAAAGCATCGCCGGGCTCGCCGGCCGTCCGCACTGGTCGGCGCTGCGCCACAGCGAAAGCACTCGGGCGTGAAAGCCTACGATTTTTTAGACGGCACTCCCAAACTCGGAGCGATCCTCGTTATCGAAGGAACCGATCGACTTCTTGCCGAGCGCGTGCGCGATGCAATCCTCGCGCGGGAGCTCGCCGACGACGTTCGCGCGCTCAACTGTAGCAGCGTAACGCTCGAAAGCGTTGACGATTGCGCGCAGATCGAAGAAGCGATCGCGGCGATGCCGTTTCTCGCTCCACGACGGCTCGTCATCGTCAACGAGGTACAGAGTGCGAAGGCGGCACCGCGGCGCGCTTTGGTCGAACTCGCGCAACGCTTTGCCGGTGGAGAGAACCTGCTGGTGATCTGCGATCTGCTCGCGCCGCGCTCGGCACGCCCGGCATCGATCGGCTCGCAGCTCGGGCGCAGCGCATCGCGGATCGATTGCACGGTCAACGAAGAGATTCGCGCTCGCTTCGTCGCCGAGGAGCTCGCGACTGCGGGGGCGGAGGCCGAGCGGCAGGTGCTCGCCCACCTATCGCGCTCGGAGAGCGATCTCGCGAGCATTCGCAACGATCTCTCGAAGCTCGCGCTGTTGGGGCGGAAAATCACGCTCGACGATCTCGAGCAGGAGAGCCTTGCCGTCGACGACCCCAAGCCCTATCGATTCGCGGGAGCGCTGGTCGAGGGGCGGGTCGCCGAGGCCTTCTCGATCCTCGGCGATTGCTTCGAACATGACCCGCGGAATGCGGCGATGCCGCTGCTCTCCGCCCTCGCCAACGAATACGCCATGCTCTGGGAGATGGCGCGCCCCGGCGGAGCCCTGCCTGCTCGGATGGCCTGGCGCGAGCGCGCGCTGAGGCCGATCGCCCGCCGGATCGGCGAGGGGCGGGCGCGAGCGGGCTACGAGCGGGCCTTGCGCGGGATCGAAAGCATCGTAACCGGACGCGCCGGGGGCGACCCGGAGGATCTCCGCCTCCTCGTCGAGCGGACGAGCCTCGAACTCGTCCTGCGTTGATGGGCGGTGCAAGCCCTGAAAACTCCCCCCGCGAACGAGGCCGCGGCAACGCGCGGAGCGAACAGCGGCGAGCACCCATGGATCACTCCAGTTATGCTTCGCCGTTCTCTTGGAGGTACGGTCGCAAGGACGTGCGCTCGCTCTTCTCGGAGCGAACGCGGCGGCGGCTCTGGCGCGAGGTTTGGATCGCCTTAGCGCAGGCGGAATCGAAATATGGCCTCGTCAGCGAGGCCGAACTCGCCGACCTGCGAGCGCACGCCGACGAGATCGACATCGAGGCGGCGTTGAGATCGAACGCTCGATTCACCACGATCTGATGGCCGAGATACGCGTCTATGCTTCGCAGGCGCGCATCGGCGGCGGCAAACTGCACCTCGGTGCGACCTCGATGGATATCGAGGACACCGTGGAGACCTATCGCATTCGGCGCGCGCTCTCGACTATCGGCGAGCATCTGCACGAATTGCTCGCTGCCTTTTCCGAACGTATCACCGCGCAAGCAGAGCGCCTCTGCATGGCATTCACGCATCTGCAGCCGGCTGAACCGACGACGTTGGGATATCGCTTCGCGATCTACGCCCAAGATCTCCTCATCGACGATGCCAACCTTCGTCACGTCTTCGCGCAGATGACGACGAAAGGGCTGCGCGGAGCCGTCGGAACCTCGGCATCCTACGAACAGCTGCTCGGCGGAGCGGGCGCTTCGATCGATCTCGAGCGCGAGGTGCTCGGCCACTTCGGCCTCGAGGCACGCGCGGCGAGCACGCAGACCTACACGCGGAAGCTCGACTATCTTTTACTGAGCGCACTCGCCGGAATCGGTACCTCGCTTTCGAAATTCGCAGCCGATATCCGCATTCTTAGCGCTCCGCCGTTCGGCGAACTCGCGGAGCCGTTCGGTAGCGCGCAGGTTGGAAGCAGCGCGATGCCGTTCAAGCGCAACCCGATTCTCTGCGAACGCATCGATTCGCTGGCGCGGCTCTTGCCCGCTTATGCAGATGTCGCGTGGCAGAATGCCGCCACCAACTATCTCGAACGGACGCTCGATGATAGCGCGAACCGTCGCACGACGATCCCCGAGGCGCTGCTCTGCGTCGACGAGATCCTCTCGCTTGCATTGCGAGTGGTGCGCGGGTTGCGCATCGACGAACGGCGCATCGCCCAGAACGTTCGCACGTACGGGCCGTTCGCCGGCACCGAACGGGTGATGATGGAAGCGGCGCGTGCGGGCGGCGACCGCCAGGAACTGCACGAAACCTTGCGTGGACGAGCGATGGAAGCGTGGGATGCGCTCGCTCGGGGAGAAGATAATCCGTTGGCGACGCTGCTCGCGGGCGACCGATCGCTCACGGAGTTCATCGACCCTGCCGAGATCCGCCGTTCGCTCGACCCGACGGGGCACGTCGGCCTTGCGGCACGGCGCGCGCGCATGGTCGCCGAGCAGATCGAGGCGCTTCCGGAATTTCCGCAACAACATATCGTCGCTCAGAGCCGCGCGGAGGAACAACGTGGATAAAGGAATCGAGATCGCCCGCGGTAAGACGAAGGTTCTCTACGAGGTTCCAAGCTCTCCCGACCAACTCGTCGTCGCGCAAGGCGACGCGATCACCGCCGGGGACGGCGCGCGGCGTGACGAGATTCCCGGCAAGGGGCGCCTCGCCGCTCAAACGACCTCCCGCGTCTTCCGCTTGCTCAATCTCTGCGGTCTCCCGACGCATTTTCTCAACGGCGGTGAAGAGGACGACGACAACGAGATGTTGGTGCGCCGTTGTTCGATGATTCCGCTCGAGGTCGTGGTTCGCGGGGTCGCGGCGGGTTCGTTTGCACGTCGGCATGCAGGCCTACAACGCGGGTCGATCTTGGTTCCGCGGGTCACCGAATTCTTTATTAAAGACGATGCCAACCACGATCCACTCATCGCGCCTGAAGAGATAGCCGCACGCGGCATTGCATCGCCAAATGAGATCGGTGCGATGAGCGAGATCGCTCGGCTCACCTTCGAAATCCTCGCCCACGCGTGGCGGCATCGCGACGTTCTGCTCGTCGACTTGAAGATCGAATTCGGCCGCCTGATCGGCGGAGAGAACCAAGGGCAACTCGTCATAGCCGACGTGATCGATAATGATTCGTGGCGTATTTGGCGGCACGGGCATGAGGACCAGATGCTCGATAAGCAGATCTATCGGAATCTCGACCCGGTCGACGAGGCTGGGCTCGCTCGCGTAAAAACCGCTTACGAACAGGTCGCCGAATTCGTCGGGAGCTTCCCGGCGATGCGGCCTGGGGTCGCGGCAATCTTCGTTGATGAAGAAGAGAATATCGACCGGGCAAATGAAGTGGCGGCCGCGCTGCACGCCTACGGCATTCCAACCGCGCGGCATCTGGCAAGCGTGACCGTCACCCCCGGATATGTTTTGCAAATAGTTTCGCAGATCGAAGCGAGTTTTGCGCGACCGATCTTTGTTGCGATCGGTGACCGCACCTTGCGCGCCACGCTCGACGGCAGCGCGAGTGCGCCGGTGATCGACGGAAACGACGAACCGCACCGTATCGCGCTTGCATGCGCGAAATTACTGGCTATCGACGATTCGGCGATGTTCGGACGCGTCATGCTCGCGCAATCGAATGCTCGTTCGGAGATGCTCCGCGTCGATGCGCAACTCCAGCAGCAACTGCCGCCGGGGGCCGTCATTGCCTGATTTAGCCGTCGCAGAACTCGACGATGAAGCGCTGCGCGCCCGGGCCGATTCGTTAGGGCTGGCGTTACGCGTCGACGAGTTGCGCAGTATCGCTGAGCGGTTAGGACGCGCGCCGAGCCTAGTCGAGCTCTATGCGTTCGATGCGCAGTGGAGCGAGCATTGCTCGTATAAGTCGAGCCGTGCCCTCCTCGGACGGCTGCCGACCAGCGGCCCCGATGTCGTACTCGGCCCGGCCGAAGATGCCGGCATTCTACACCTCGGCGAACACGAAGGCGAGCGCTATGGAATCGTCATCGCGCACGAGTCGCACAACCATCCGTCGCAAGTCGTTCCTTTTGAAGGTGCCGCAACCGGAATCGGCGGCATCGTGCGCGACGTGCTCTGCATGGGCGCCGAGGTGGTCGCGGTCGCCGATCCGCTGCGTTTCGGAAACGTCGATCCCGCGAACGAACACCAACGCGCCGTAGCTCGCGGTGTCGTCGACGGCATCGCTGCCTACGGCAACGCCATCGGCGTGCCGAATATCGCCGGCGACTGCTATTTCGATCGCGATTTCGACGACAACGTGCTCGTAAACGTCGTCGCACTCGGCCTGGTGAAGGAGTCGGAGGTCATCCACTCGCGGGTTCCCCGTCATGGCGCGGATTTCGTCCTGTTGCTCGTTGGGAAAGCAACCGACGCGAGCGGTTTCGGGGGAGCCTCTTTTTCATCGGTAGCGCTGGACGCTCAAGAGGCACAGAGCAACAAGGGTGCCGTTCAAGTTCCCGATCCGTTTCTAAAAAACGTGATCATGCGGGCAAGCTATCGCGTCTTTTCGGTTCTTCGCGAGCGCGGTGTCGAGGTCGGCTTTAAAGATCTTGGTGCCGGCGGAATCATGGGATGCTCGGCGGAGTTATGCAGCGCCGGTGGTTTTGGAGCCGAAATCGATCTCGATACCGTCAACGTTGCCGTCGATCGTCTGCTGCCCGAGGTGATCGCCGTCGGTGAGACGCAGGAGCGCTTACTTTGGGCGCTTCCCGAAGAGATCGTCGATGAAGTCGAACGCATTTATAACGAAGAATTCTCGCTACCGCAGGTAGCGCAAAATGCACGTGCGGTTCGGATTGGGCGCGCGACGGCGGAGCAAAAATACCGGTTGCGCCACCGCGGCGAGCTCGTGATGGACGTGCCGATCGATTTTCTTACCGGAACCGTTCGCGATACGCTGCCCGCTGAGGCACCGGTGCCGCCGACGATGCGTCGAGAGCGAGAGATCCTCTGCGAAGGCACGCTCGACGACCTTTTCCACGAGATTCTCGCGCATCGCGATGTCTGTTCGCGCGCACCGCTCTACCGACATTACGACGCCGTCGTACGGGGACGTACGGTAATTCCGCGAGGTGAGGCCGACGCCGGCGTCCTCGCGCCGATCCGTGGATCGCGCCTTGCTTTTGCGCTGAGCGTCGGTGGAAATCCGCGCATCGGCCGCATCGATCCGCAGCGTGCTGCAGAGCTTGCCGTCTACGAGTCGGCACGGAAAGTGGTCGCCGTCGGCGGGGAGCCGATCGGCCTGACCGATTGCCTGAACTATGGAAGCCCGCGCGATCCGCGGCAGTATGGCGAACTCGTGGCCGGGGTCGACGGGCTCGCGCGAGCAGCGCGCGGCTTCGGACTTGCCTATGTGTCGGGTAACGTGAGCCTCTATAACGCCGCAGCGAACGGGCATGCGATTCCGGCTTCGCCGATCGTCGCATGCGTCGGTCGGCTGGCGGACGTATCGCGCTGCGTCACGCCGCCGCTGAAGGAAGTCGGCTCGCACCTCTACCTGATCGGCGAGACGCAGCGCGCGCTCGGCGGAAGCGTGCTTGCCTCGATTCTCGGACTCGCCGACGAAGCGGCGCCGGAGATCGATATGGAACGCGTCGTCTCCGAACATCGCTTCATACTCGCCGCTGCGCGCGAGGGCTTGTTGCAAAGTGCTCGCGCGATCTCTAACGGAGGCCTCTTGGTAACGCTCGCCGAGATGAGCTTCGGGTGTGTCGCGGCTCGCCGGGCGCCGATCGGGATAGAACTCGATGGCTCGGTCGGCTGGTCCTCGGTCGGGCGAAACGAATCGCTCTTCGGCGAGTGGGGCGGCATCGTTGTCGAGGTTGCGCGAGGCGATACCGAACGCTTCGAAGCGTTGGCGGAATCGTTAGAGAGCGTTCGCGAGATCGGCACGACGACGGCAGAACCGCTTCTCGCATTCGAGGATGAAGCGTGGGAGATCGCCGACCTGCAGCGGAGTTGGTCGCGACCGTTGGAGGAACTCTTCCCATGAAGGCACGCGTCGCAGTCCTCGTGTTCCCGGGGACGAACTCCGAAGAGGAGACGCGCGATCTTCTCATCGATTGTGGGGCGGATGCGCGAATCGTGCATTGGAGCGAGGCGGCGAGCCTCGTCTATTACGATGCGTTTGTGCTTCCCGGAGGTTTTGCTTACGAAGATCGAATTCGCGCCGGCGCGATCGCTGCGCACGATGCGATGCTCGACGCCGTAATCGAGGGAGCGCAGGCAGGCAAATACATCATGGGTATTTGCAACGGAGCGCAAATACTATTAGAAGCGGGCCTCGCACCGGGAACTGGAGATATTCGTCGGCCGACGGCGGCGTTCACGCATAACGCTCAGGGGCATTTTATCTGCGAACGCGTGCTTTTACGTCGCACCGTCGCCGCGACACGCTGCGCGATCGCCGCTGCGCTCCCCGAGAATCTGCTGATTCCCGCCTGGGCGGCGCACGGAGAAGGACGTCTCGCCGCGGTGCCTTCTCACCTCGAAGAGATCGAAAACGGCGACTTTATCGTCTTCCGCTATGCCGACGTCACCGGTGCTACCGACGCGCACTTTGCTCCGCAAGGGTCGGCGCTCGGGGCAGCGGCGTTAACCAATCGCGAGGGGAATGTGCTGGCGATCATGCCGCACCCCGAGCGCGACGCGTGGAACTTCAACCATCTCGATCGAAGCGAAGGCAACGATCCGCTTGCGCCCTCAGGGGGAAGCGTGCTTTTCAAGAGTTTCGTCACCGCTTTGGAGCGCCGATAGTGAAAGAGCGAGCGTTTGCCGTCGAGCTGAAAATTCCCGACAACGAAGCCTACACGGCGATGCGAGCGCTCCAGCGTCTAGGGGTGGAGGTAGCGCGCGTGCAACGTGCGGATATCCTCGTTTTCAACCGAGAAGAGAGCGACGAACGGCTCGGCGAAATTATCGAACGCGACGAACGCCTCTTCAACCCCAACAAACATCGGCTCGAGCGCTTACTCGACATGCACCCGCGCGCCGGTGAGGTGTGGATAGAGATGCTCGATGCGCCGCGCTCGGCGCCGTTGCGTCGTTTGGTTGGCTGGCGTCTCTTCGACCATGCCGGGAACCCGCTCGGCGACGCGGATCTCGATGCCGCATGCGCTCGACTGCTTTGTAACCCTGCCATCGAAAGGGCGATCCGATGAACCGGCACTATACCATAGCGACGTTGGGCTCGCACTCCGCGCTCCAGATTCTCAAAGGGGCGCGCGATGAGGGGTTTCGCACGTTGGCCATCACCAATCCGCAAACCGAAAGGCTCTATCGCTCCTTCCGGTTTGTCGACGAGGTCATCGTCCTCCCTTCGTACTCGGCGTTCCCCTCGCTCTTTGAAGAACTGCGCGCGCGCAAGGCAATCGTGGTCCCACATGGATCGTTCGTAGCCTATCTTTCGCCCGAAGAGCATAAAAAAATGACGATTCCCTACTTCGGGAATAAGGCCGTTCTCGATTGGGAGGCGAGCCGCGAACTTCAGCGCGACTGGCTGACGCGCGCCGGCCTTCGCTTGCCGCGCCAATTTAAGAGCGGAGCGGAGATCGACCGCCCGGTCATCGTCAAGCTCTACGGGGCTGCCGGCGGTAAGGGCTATATGTTCATCCGCGATGCCGCCGATTTTGAGGAACGAGCGGGTTCGCTCAAGGCTCAATATACGATCCAAGAATATATCATCGGCGTGCCGCTCTACATTCACTATTTTTATTCGCCGCTCTCCGGCGAACTCGAAATTATGTCCATGGACCGTCGCTACGAAACCAATGTCGATTCGCTCGGCCGCATACCCGCGGCCGCGCAAGAAGGAATGGACGTCGACCCATCCTACGTCGTGGTCGGCAATTCCCCGGTAAGCCTGCGCGAATCGATGCTCGCCGAGGCATTGGAGATGGGCGACAACGTTATTCGCGTGAGTAAAGAGATTTGTGGCCCCAAGGGGCTCTTCGGAGCGTTCTGTATCGAGACCATTATTACGCCGGATATGCACTTCTATATTATGGAAATCTCGGCCCGCATCGTTGCCGGAAGCAACCTTTTCATCGATGGCTCTCCCTACTCGTACCTCAATTATTCAGAACCGATGTCGACCGGGCGCCGTATCGCCCGCGAAATTAAGAACGCCCTTTTAGCATCGAATTTGCGCGCCGTTCTCGACGATTCGAGCGTTCTTTAGCCGATGGCGCACTTTACCTCGGTCGAGGAAACGCTACGAGGCTACGATCTCGACGCGTTGACGATCTGCTCAATCGGGAGTCACTCCGCGCTCGAAGTCGCCGCCGGAGCGCGTCTTCGTGGTTTTCGGAACCTCGTAGTAACGGCTCGTGGGCGCGAGCGCACCTACACCGAGCACTTCCGGCGCCGCGAGAGCCCGGTCCCACGCGGATGCGTCGACGAAACGATCGAACTCGAGCGTTTTGCCGATATTCTCGACGACCGAGTGCAACGCGCGTTGCTCGAACGCAACGTTGTGTTCTGCGCCAATCGCTCGTTCGAGGTCTACCTGCACCAACAATTCAGCTACGATGAGATCGAACGACGTATGCTCGTTCCCTTCTTCGGAAATCGTTATTTGCTTCGCGCCGAGGAGCGTGACGAGGCGGGT